>JANNEX010000799.1:0-3522 GCA_031379155.1 Rubrivivax sp. | reverse complement strand
GCCTGGCGCTCGCCACGCAGCGCGGCCAAACCGGTGGGCGAGACACTGCCTTGCAAGAAGCGGCCTGCGGTGGCGTAGGCGGCGTCCACGCTGGCCACCTTGACGGCCAGCGCGGCCACGGCGCGCGCGCTGGTGCGCAGGCGGCTGATGTCGGCAGCACTGCGTGTAAAGGGCAGCGGCAGGCGCTGGCCAATCTCCACTTGGTGATAAGGAATCTCGGGCCCGCCCGCAGTGGGCGTGGCGCGGCACAGCAGGTCAAGCTCGTTCAGCGCTTCGACCATGTCGCCCGTGGGCACCTTGCGGTTGTTGGGGTCACCTGCCGGTCCCCAGATGCCCAGCGGGAAGCGGCCAAACGGCCGCGCTTTGACCACGAAGGGGAAGGGCTGCACGGCATTGCCGCGGCTCCAGGTGAGCACGATCTGCGGGTCTACGCGGCCTTCGAGCATGGGCGCCACGGCCAGCGTGCGGCTGGGTGCGTGGTTGCTCAGCGCGCCCGCAGCGGCGTTGCTGCGCAGCACGCTGGTGGCCGGCACGGTGCTGGTGAAGGTCATTGAAAACTCGACCACCACCACGAAGGGCCGTGTCGAAGAACCGTCAGGTGTGCTTTGCTCGCCCTTGGCCGGCAGCGCACCGTCGGCGGTGAGCAAGGCGTGGGCTTGCGCGCCGACGCCGGTGGGTGACTTCTCAAGGTACTTGAGGATGAAGGCGTCGGGCAGCAGGCGTTCGCGCTGGGCGCGGTCAGGGCCACCAAATTCGAAGCTGAGCTCGATGGGCCCGACCTCAAACGTGGCGCGGCCGTGGAAGTCGGGGCCCTCGACTTCAATGCGCGCGCCAATGTGCACTGAGATCGTGATCTCGCCAAAGATCCAGGTATCTATCGTCACGCCGGCCGAGATGCTGGCGTAGGCGCCCACCAGGTAGTGGAAGGGGTCGAAGTAGACGATGCCGTGGGCGCCGAATTTCACCTCGGCCCAGGCCGGGCCCCAGCTGGCCGAGCCTTCAAAGTCGCCACCCGCCATCAGCGCTTCAGAGGTCAGCGCAAAGTAGCTGCCGGCCTTGATGACGATGTTGCTGCCTATGCTCCAGCGCAGCCCCAGGCGCGGCACCTGCGGGTAGCCCGGGCGGCTGAAGCTGGGGTGGTAGCCACCCAGCGTGAAGACAAATTCGCCCGCCCGTTCGCCCTTGAACCAGATGACGTAGGCAAAGCCGCCGGTGAGCTTGATGTCCTTGTACAGCAGCCACGAGTTGTCGGTCAGTTGGCCCTGCACCCACAGCACACCTTCGCTGCTGGAAAAGCGCGCCAGCAGCGCCACTTCCACCGACACCAGCGCCACCTGCGGCCGGGGCAGCGCCATGCGGCCCAGGCCCAGCAGGTTGATGTCCAGCCCGTCGCCAATTTGCACGCCGACCACGGCAATGCCGTCGACCAGCGCAAAGCTGGTGAAGGACAGCCCGGCGGCAAACCAGAACGTGCCCTTGCTCATCGGGAAGTAGCTGCCCAATTGACGCAACTGCGTCATCGGGTCGCTGGGCTTGGCGGCGATGTCCAGCGCCTGAATGAGTGGGTAGTTGCCAAAGTTGGACAAATCGCTGGGCAGCCGCATCTGGCGGTTGATGCCCAGGCCGCCGCCAATGCCGGTCAGGAAAAAGGCCGGCGGCCCGCCCAGCGGGCCATTCACCGCGCCAATGGCAAAGAAGGCCGTGAACTTGTTGTTCTGCGCGTCGCGGCCTTCGCCATAGCCGCCGTAGATGGTCAGCCCGTAGACCGCAAAACGGCCCAGCAGCATGCCCAGGTATTCGATGCTCTCGTTGCTTTGGCCGGCGTTACTGACTTGCTTGAGCAAGCCGCCGGCTATCGACACACCGCCCATGTTGGCCGACACCGCCAAGCCGGCCAGGTCCACCGCCCAGCTGCCGGGCTTGAAGAAGTCAGCCGGGTGGCTGACGTTGCCGGCCAGGTAGGTGATCTGCAAATCATCGACGGCGCAGGTCAGGCCAAACATCGACACCGAGCCGTCCATCAGCACCGAGACACGTTCGAGCCGGCCCGCCGGCATGCGTGCATCAAACCCCACCTGCTCCAGGTAGAGCGGGCCAAAGCCGCGTTGAATGGCTATCCACCACGGGCCCGGCGGGTCGCCTGCGCGCAGTGAAAATTCCAGCGCGCTGCTGCCGTGTTTTTGCAGCGCCAGCGCGGGTGAAAAAGCCGGCCTGGGCGGTGTCGGGCCGGTGTCGCGCAGCACACCTTGTGCGATGCCGTTTTGGCCACCGGCAGCGGCCGGGCTAACGGCCAAGTTGCTGAACTGCAAGTGCACGCCACCGTCGCTGAAGCCACTGGCGTTGATGGCCGCGCAGACGTGCAGCGCCACCGATTCGATGCTCAGGCCGGCGTTGATCAGCGGCCCGCTGCTGCGCCCCAGGCGCAAGCCCAGGCCATTCACGGCCAGGCTTGGCTTGAAGGCCAACGTGCCGCTGCTGCTGACAAAGCCCACAAACAGGCCGCCGCTGCTGGGGCCGCTGCTGATCCAGCTGCCATCGTTTTCCAGCCACAGCACCACGTCGTTGCCAAAGAGTTTGGTGCGCTCGGTGAGGCCGACTTGCAAGCCTATGCTGCCGCCAGTGTCGGCAAAAGAGATGCGCAGCCCCGTGCCCGGTGGTGCAAAGCCGATGTTGGCCTGCGCGATGTTCTTGAACAGGCGTTGCGCGCGCCCCAGCACCAACGCGGGGTCGAACAGGCCGCTGCTCAGGCGCGTGGGGTCGACCCCGTCGAGCAGCACGCCTTGCATCAGGAAGCGCACGTTTTTGCCCGCGCCACCCACGGCTTGGCCCAGCAAGCTTTGCACCGGCGCCTGTGCCATGGCCACTGACGCGGCGATGTCGGCCACGACTTCGACCACGCGCAAGGCGGCCAGCAGCGGCGCTTCGTCGTCCACCGGCGCATCCAGCGTGCCGGTGCTGGAGACCAGCGAGAAGTGGCTGGGGCTGAGCAGCCAGCGCACGGCAAAGCGGCGCGTGCTGGGCTCGTCGGCCGACATGCCCACCAGCACACGCCGCCCGCCCGCCGGTGCCAAGCCAGCGGCGATGGTGATGTAGGGCCGCAGCGTGATGCCGCCGGCCACGATGGCGGCCGGGCCCGCGCTGACACTGATCTCTTGCAAGCCCGCCGCGTTGACGCTCACCGTGGCCGTTAGGCTGTGAATGCCGGGCACAGGCACGGCGTTGGCGCGCAGCGTGACACGGCCGTCATTGGGTGCCCAAGCGGCGCTGAAGCGGCCCACGGTGAGCTTCAGCGCCGCGCCGTCCATGGCCACCGCCACCAGCGGCGGCACATAGCTTTGCAGCAGCGGCGCCAGGCTGCCCAGACCCGTGGAGACTATCGAGGGCAGCGCGTTTTGCAGCGCCGAACCCGGGTTGGCGGCCCAACTGTGCAAGGCCGCACCATCAAAGCGCCGTGGCGCCAGGCCGCTGCGCAAAGCCAGTGCATCGCCCAGCTTGGCCACCAGCGGGCCCACCGGCGCGGCT
>JANNEX010000783.1:0-6424 GCA_031379155.1 Rubrivivax sp. | reverse complement strand
GGTGGTGTTTGTCATGAACCACCGCAGCAACATGGACTACATCGTGGCCAGCTACCTGGCGGCAGAGCGTGCTGCGTTGAGCTACGCCGTGGGCGAATGGGCACAGGTGGTGGGCCTGCGCCAACTCATCCGCGCCATGGGTGCCTACTTTGTGCGGCGCAACTCCAAAGACGACCTGTACCGCCGCGTGCTGGAACGCTACATCGCCATGGCCACCGAAGCTGGCGTCACCCAAGCTGTCTACCCCGAAGGCGGTTTGACCAAAGACGGCGCGCTGCGCGAGCCGCGTTTTGGTGTCATCGACTACATGCTGCGCGGCTACCACCACGACGGTGAACGCGACCTGGTCTTTGTGCCGCTGGGCTTGAACTACGACCGTGTGCTGGAAGACCGTACGCAACTGCGCAGCGGTGACGCAGCCGCGCCGCGTCTGAGCAAGCTGGTGACGGCAGGGCGCACCTTGCGCTTCGTGTTCAGTCAAATCGGCTTGCTGCTGCGCAGCCGCTGGCACCGCTTTGGTTATGCCTGCGTCAACTTCGGCACGCCAGTGTCGGTGCGCGCCTGGACGCAGCAGCGTGGCATCGTGCTCGAAGGCTTGCCCAAAGAGCAGCGGCAAGCGGAAGTGGCCGCGCTGGGCCGCCACTTGATGCACCAGGTGGGACAGTTGATTCCAGTCCTGCCCGTGCCCTTGGTGGCCAGTGTCATGGTGCAAGACCTGACACGAAGCCGCAGCGAATTTGAGATCAAGGCCGAGGTGGGCGCGCTGGTGCAGCGACTAGAGAGCCAAGGCGCACGCCTGTACGTGCCAAGAACCGATTGGGACTACGCCATCACCGCAGGTTTGCGCATGCTGGTGCAAAGACACCTGGTCAAAGAGCACGAAGGCCTGTTCACGCCCAACCAGGCGGAAGCGCCTCTGCTGCACTACTACGCCAACAGCATCGCCCACCTGTCAAGAGCGCGCGAAGCGCCGCTCAAGATCGCGGCACCTCAAGCGGCAAGTTGATCGGCACGCGCAGCGTGTCCGCTCCAACGCGACGGGTTAGTCCTGCACGCAAAGCGTGTCAGGCCTAACCGCCTATGTAATGCATCTCGATGCGACGCTTGCCGGTGTTGGGGGCGGCGGCTTGTTGGGTGCGGAGTTCGGAGTAGCGGTCGTCGCGGTCGCCCCAGATCAGGCCAATCGCTCCTGCGATTTCTTCGTCGCTGTAGTCACCTCTCAGCAAGGTTCTTAGGTCATGCCCCTGGTTTGCGAAAAGGCAAAGAAACAACTTCCCCTCCGTCGACAGCCTGGCCCGGTTGCAATCCCTGCAAAACGCCTGCGTCACACTGCTGATGACGCCAATCTCTCCGCCACCAGCGGCATAGCGCCAACGCTGCGCCGTCTCGCCCAGCACGCTGGCCTGCATCGCCACCAACCCAAAAGCCTCATCCAACTTTTGCACGACCTCCCGCGAAGGCAGCACCTCGTCCATGCACCAGCCGTTGGTGGCGCCCACATCCATGTACTCGATGAAGCGCAGCACGACCCCCGGCCCGCAATGTTCACGCACATGGCGCGCCAGCGGCACGATCTCATGGTCATTGGTGCCGCGCTTGACCACCATGTTGATCTTGATCGGTGCCAGCCCCACATGCTGCGCCGCCTCGATGCCGCGCAGCACATCGGCGACCGGAAAGTCGACATCGTTCATGCGGCGAAAAATGGCGTCGTCCAGCGCGTCCAGGCTCACTGTCACGCGCTTCAAGCCGGCATCAAACAGAGCCTGCGCTTTGCGCTCGAGCAGCGAGCCATTGGTGGTCAGCGTGATGTCCAGCGACTCACCGCCCGGTGTGCGCAGCGCTGCCAGTTGCGCCACCAGCACCTCCAGGTGTTTGCGCAGCAGCGGCTCACCGCCGGTCAGCCGCAGCTTGCTCACGCCATGCGCGACAAACAACTTGGCGGCACGCGTGATCTCTTCAAACGACAGCAAGGAAGACTGCGGCAAAAACTTGTAGTCGCGGTCAAACACTTCCTTGGGCATGCAGTAGCTGCAGCGAAAGTTGCAGCGGTCGGTGACCGAGATGCGCAAGTCGCGCAGCGGCCGGCCCAGGCGATCTGACAACAAGCCGTTGGCGGGCGCGGCCAGCGCGGGAATGCGCGGCACGGCAGCGGCATAGCGCAGGTCAGCCAGCGCGATGACAGGAATCACGGTTTCGCCCATGGCCTGGATTGTGCAGCGCGCCGCATGCCCCTTGCGGCATGCACCTGCACCTAGGGCTTGGCGCTGGCCTCGACCGCAGGCACTTCAGCCCGCCGCGCGCCGTTGAAGCGCTTGGACCAGTAAGCCTGGCGCATGTCTTCGACGCGCACCTCGCCGCCCGTGCGCGGCGCGTGGATGAATTTGCCTTCACCCACGTAGATGCCCACGTGCGAAAAGGCCCGCCGCATGGTGTTGAAAAACACCAAGTCGCCTGGCTTGAGTTCTTCGTGTTTGACGTTCAAGAGGCCCGCGCTGTTGGCCTGCTGGTCTGAGCGGCGCGGCAGCACCAGGCCAATGCTGTTTTCAAACACAAAGCGGGTGAAGCCGCTGCAATCAAAACCTTGTTCTGCCGTGTTGCCACCGCGCCGGTAGGGCACGCCCAGAAAGTTCATGGCCTGCATGACCAGCTCTGACGCCGTGTCGCGCACCTGCTGCACCAGCGGGCTGGATTCGAGCTGCTGTGCGGTGGGCAGCAGGCCACGCTCTTGCAGCAGTTGCAGCACGGCGTCAGCGGGTGCGGCAGCGGGCGCCGCAGCATCCGGGGCGGCATGCAGCGGCGTGGCCAGTGACAGCCACAGGGCAGCGCAGAGCAGGGGGTGCTTGGACATGGGCGGCGCAGCATAGCAGCGGCTGCGGCAGCGTCAACTTGACAAACCCGCAATGTGCAGGCAGGTCAGGCAAGCGTTGCAAGGGCTTGTGAGCCGCACAGCGTCAGCCGCAAGTCAGACCCGGCCGGCCCAATCTCCCATCCCGTTGGCGCTGACGGCATCATTGACGGCGCTGACCTCTGGAGCCCCGCATGCCCAACTACGCCGACTTCTATCGCCGCTCCATCCACGACCGCGACGCATTCTGGGCCGAGCAGGCCGCGCTCGTTGATTGGCAGACTCCGCCGCAGCAAATCTGCGACTACAGCAACCCGCCCTTTGCGCGCTGGTTTGCGGGCGGCACCACCAACCTGTGCCACAACGCGGTGGACCGCCACCTGGCCGAGCGGCGCGAGCAAAACGCGTTGATTGCGGTGTCGACAGAAACCGGCCAAGAGCGCTGCTACAGCTTTGGCCAACTCCATGACGAGGTGCAGCGTTTGGCGGCTACGCTGCAAAGCCTGGGCGTGAAGCAGGGCGAGCGCGTGCTGATCTACATGCCCATGGTTGCGCAGGCAGTCTTTGCCATGCTGGCCTGCGTGCGCATTGGCGCGCTGCACTCTGTGGTGTTTGGCGGCTTTGCCAGTGGCAGCCTGGCGCAGCGCATTGATGACGCGCAGCCCACGCTCATCGTCAGCGCCGACGCCGGCAGCCGGGGTGGCAAGGTGGTGGCTTACAAGCCGCTGCTCGACGATGCCATCAAGCTGGCCATACACAAGCCGGCCAAGGTGTTGATGGTCGACCGCAGCCTTAGCCCCTTCGAGCGTGTGCCCGGCCGCGACGAAGACTACGCAGCCTGGCGCGAACGCCATGCCCAAACCCAAGTGCCTTGCGTCTGGCTGGACGCCACCCACCCCAGCTACACCCTGTACACCAGCGGCACCACCGGCAAGCCCAAAGGCGTGCAACGTGACACCGGCGGCTACGCGGTGGCGCTGGCCGCCAGCATGAAGCACATCTTCTGCAGCCTGCCGGGTGAAACCTACTTCAGCACCAGCGACATAGGCTGGGTGGTGGGCCACAGCTACATCGTCTACGGCCCGCTGATTGCGGGCATGGCCACCATCCTCTTTGAGGGCTTGCCGACACGCGGCATGGACGGCCAGCCAGATGCCGCCATCTGGTGGAGCCTGGTGGAGAAGTACAAGGTGACGGCGATGTTTTCGGCGCCCACAGCCGTGCGCGTGCTGAAAAAACATGATCCTGCCGCGCTGAAAAAACACGACCTGTCGTCGCTAAAAGCGTTGTACCTGGCGGGTGAACCGTTGGACGAGCCCACGGCGCGTTGGATCAGCGAAAGCCTGGGCCGCCCCATCATCGACAACTACTGGCAGACCGAAACCGGCTGGCCCATCCTGAGCATCTGCAATGGCGTCGAGCCCGCACCCAGCCGCTTTGGCAGCCCGGGCAAACCGGTCTACGGCTTCGACGTCA
The DNA here is from genome assembly GCA_031379155.1 of Rubrivivax sp. GTDB lineage: Bacteria > Pseudomonadota > Gammaproteobacteria > Burkholderiales > Burkholderiaceae_C > Rubrivivax. The sequence continues at coordinate 2,100 of JANNEX010000783.1, read as the reverse complement.
AGCTGCTCGATGAAAACACGGGCCAAGAGCTGACTGGCGCGCATCAAAAAGGCGTGGTCGCCATTGAAGGCCCGCTGCCGCCAGGCTGCATGCAAACCGTGTGGCGCGACGACACGCGCTTCGTCAAGACCTACTGGCAAAGCGTGCCCGGCCGCAGCATCTACAGCACCTTTGACTGGGGCATACGCGACGCCGACGGCTACCTCTTCATCCTGGGCCGCACCGACGATGTCATCAATGTGGCCGGCCACCGCCTGGGCACGCGGGAGATCGAAGAAAGCCTGTCCAGCCACACGGCCGTGGCCGAAGTGGCCGTGGTGGGTGTGGCCGACGCGCTCAAGGGTCAGGTCGCGATGGCTTTTGTAGTGCTCAGAGATGCAGCGCTGGCGGCCACGCCTGAAGCGGCGTTGAAGCTTGAAGGCGCCTTGATGAAGGTGGTTGACGAGCAGCTTGGCGCCGTGGCGCGCCCGGCGCGTGTGCGCTTTGTGGGCGGGCTGCCCAAGACCCGATCCGGCAAGCTCTTGCGCCGCGCCATCCAGGCGGTGTGCGAAGGCCGTGACGCGGGAGACCTGACGACCATGGAAGACCCGGCCGTGTTGCAGCAGATTGCGCAGCTGGTGGCGGTCAAGAACTGACACCCCGGTGGAGCCTGGCCAAGATGCACGCCTGCAACGGCAGCTGTTTGGGTTTGGTGTCGGCCGTTTGTCAGCCGTTTCTCAGCCGCGGCCACCGCCGACTCGCTTTGCCTCCGCAGACTGAACCGTGCCTTGCCGACACTGGCCATTTACCAGGTGCTGGAGACCGCGCTGCGGCGGACTTGGATGACTTGAGCCTTCGGGGCGGCGCCTGCCCACTACGACTCGGGAGTTCTGGCGTGCCGTTGTCGGTGCGATGGGCTCAGTACCCCACCGTGACGATCAACTCTTCACCTAGCATGTCGATGATCTTGACGGCCACCGTCGAGGCGGCTGGCGACGCTGGCAGTTCGTACCGCCCGTTCACGAGGTCTTGCTTTCGCTCGGGCACGTCTGCAAGGGCCACGTTGAAGACCTGGCCGTCGTAACGCGTGTCGATCAAGACGCAATCGACTACCGCGCGCCAGTCGGTGATCTGGGCGCGGAACACGCCTTGCTCAAGATTCAGGCGCTGCATGATGGCGGGCGACACTACGTCTTGAATCTCCACCACCAGTTGGGCGTTGGCCCCTTCGGCTAGACGATTGACACTGACTTGGGCAGTTAGCGGTTCGTGCTTGATGATGCCGCCCAGCTTGCGGTCAGTGCGCAGTTCCACCACGTGCAGCTTGTTGACCGGGCGGTTTCGGTTGTAGGTCTCCACCCAGGCCCGGGCATCGTGCTGCCAGCCCAGGCAAACCACCATCACGTCGCGTTCTTCGGTGGGGCGCGTCTTCAGCTCGTTGCGCACGGCCTCCAGGTCCAGCGGCGTCAGCGGATGATTGAACGGCACGATCTTGACCAGGCGGCCGCCTTGGCTGCCGTCGAAGAACGAGTCGGTGCGCGTTCGGGTGACACCGAGGTGCTGACAGGCCAGCTCGACGGCCTCGTTGTGCTGAATTTGCAGGTCGTAGTCGTTGACGCGGTAGGTGGCGAAACCAAGTTGACTTGGCTTCTGTGACGGTTGAGCGGTCCCGATCAGGTCGCCCTGCTGGGGCGTGGTGGTGTCTACGGCTTGGGCTTGCATCAACTCCAGGATGCGCTTGACTGTCGTTTGAATCGCACCCTTGTTGATGTCGCAGCCGATCCAGCGCCGGCCAAGCTCCTGTGCGATGTGGGCCGTTGTCCCTGATCCCACGAAGCAATCAAGAACGAGATCGCCAGGATTGGAGCAGGCGCCAACGATTCGATGCAGCAAGGCCTCAGGTTTTTGCGTCGGGTAGTCTGACCTTTCGGCCGCCTGGCTGTTGACGACAAACAGGTCATCCCAGATAGAGTCCACCGGCTTGCCCTTCAGTTCGTCACGGTATCGCTTGATCCGGGGGAAGCCCGCGCCACCTTTTGGCCAGTAAATCCGCCCCTCGGCATCCAGTCGGTCAAGTTCGTCCGTACGGTACTTCCAGTGAACACCTTTCTCACTAGGATT
>JANNEX010000727.1:0-4749 GCA_031379155.1 Rubrivivax sp. | reverse complement strand
GCCACCACTTGGGCTGCAACGGTTTCTGCCAGACCGTGGTTCAGGCCTGCCGCATCGGCATGCAAGACCTTGGCCACACCGGCGATTTGCGCGGCTGCGGTAGCGGCAGCCGCTGCATTGGCGCCGGCCACCAGCACATGCACATCACCACCGCAGGCCAAGGCGGCTGTGACGGTGTTGAGGGTGGCAGGTCTGACCGAGTTGTTGTCGTGTTCAGCAATCACCAGCACGGCCATGATCAGATCACCTTCGCTTCGTTCTTGAGCTTGGCCACCAGCGTGGCGACATCGGGCACCTTGATGCCAGCACCGCGCTTGGGCGGCTCGGTGACTTTCAGCGTCTTGATGCGCGGCGTCACGTCCACACCCAGGTCAGCGGGCTTGAAGACATCCATCTGCTTTTTCTTGGCCTTCATGATGTTGGGCAGCGTGACGTAACGCGGCTCGTTCAGGCGCAGGTCGGTCGTGATGACGGCGGGCAGTTTGATCTTCAGCGTCTCCAGGCCACCGTCGACTTCGCGGGTCACACTGGCTTGGCCGTCAGCAATCTCCACTTTGCTGGCGAAGGTGGCTTGCGGCATGCCACCCAGCGCGGCCAGCATCTGGCCGGTCTGATTGCAGTCGTCGTCAATGGCTTGTTTGCCCAGGATGATGAGACCCGGCTGTTCTTTGTCGACCAGCGCCTTGAGCAGCTTGGCCACGGCCAGCGGCTGCAACTCATCAGCGCATTCCACAAGAATCGCGCGGTCGGCACCAATGGCCATCGCCGTGCGCAGCGTTTCCTGGCACTGCGTGACGCCGCAAGACACGGCAATGATTTCAGTGACGACGCCCTTCTCTTTGAGTCGCACCGCCTCTTCAACGGCGATCTCGTCAAAGGGGTTCATGCTCATCTTGACGTTGGCGATATCCACGCCAGTGCCGTCGCTTTTGACACGCACCTTGACGTTGTAGTCGACCACCCGCTTGACGGGTACCAGCACCTTCATGAATGACGCTCCTGGGCTTGAATTGACGTGAACGTTAAGTGCTGCATTCTAGGCGGCGACCCAGGGCTTCCAGACCCTTCAAGGCCCTTCAAAGCCAAGAATAGAACGGTCGTACTATTTTTGCGACACCTGGCCGGATGTGGCCATGCCGCGTGCGACATCGACCTTGCGCAAGACCAGCAAGCCGATAGCAAAAAACACACCCGTGCTCAGTATGGCCAGGCGGTGGTTGCCCGAAGTCAGCAGCGTCACCAAGCCGTAAGTGATGGGCCCGACGATGGCCGACAAGCGCACCGCAAAAGTCCACAGGCCGAAGAACTCGGCCAGCCTGTCAGCCGGCGCAAACACACCGGCCATGGCGCGCCCCGCCGATTGGCTGCTGCCCATGCACAGCCCGGCGATGACGGCGGCCACCCAGAACAGGGGCGCACTGGTGGCGAGTACGGCCAGCACGGTCATCAAGATCCAGCCCCACAGCGTGATGGCCAGCGCCTTGCGGTGCCCTAGCTTGTCCTGCCAATAGCCAAAGCCAAACGCACCGACGGCAGAGGCGATGTTGACCAGGAAGATGAGCATCATGGTGTCGATCTGCTTGAAGCCCAGCACCTGTTCTGCATAGACCGCCGCCAGCGCTATGACCACCGAGATGCCGGCTTGATAAAACAGCGCGCAAGCCAGCAGCCAGATGAAGTCTTCATAGCGCCGCGCTTCGTGCCAGGTGTGCAGCAAGCGCTGCCAGGCCGAGCGCGCCTGCGCAGCGGCCATCACGGGCTGCGGCACGGCCCTTTCTTTGAGCAGCCAGAAGGTGACCAGTGACGACGCGCCGTAAACGCCCGCCGTGATCAGCATGGTGACCGGCACGAAGTGCGTCGCCGGCAAGCCTCGCGCCTGCGCCCAGAGCACGTAGCCCAGGCACAAACCCAGGCTGAGCATGCCGCCGAAGTAGCCAAAGCTCCAGCCCCAACCCGAGACGCGGCCCATGGCTTCGCGCTGCGCCAACTCGGGCAGGAAGGCCGCCGTCAACGCTTCGCCATAAGCGTAGAAAATGTTGGACACAACGATGGCCAGCACGGCCAGCCAGAGGTCGCCCCGGCCCACCTCAGCCAGCAGCAGCGTGAATAGCACGCAGAGCGCGGTGCTGATCATCAAGAGCCGCTTCTTGGCCGCACGCGCGTCGGCATAGGCACCGATGAAAGGCATGGTCAGCATCACCAGCGCGTTAGACAGGCCCAGCGCCAGCGTCCAGGCCAGCGTGCCCCAATCAGCACCGTCGGCCACCACGCCCACGAAGTAGGCGTTGAACACGGCCGTCATCACGACCGTGGTGTAGCCCGAGTTGGCGAAGTCGTACATCGCCCAGCCAAAGACTTCGCGCTTTTTCACGCCGGGATTGAGCGAGTCCTGGGCAAACAGCGCCATGGGCCGTCCTGCTGATAGATGGTTGCTGGTGCCCAGGACGGGACTCGAACCCGTATGCCCTGTGAGGGGCCGCGGATTTTAAGTCCGCTGCGTCTACCGATTTCGCCACCCGGGCTGGGGGAAGACCGCTGGATTATGAGCGGCGGTATGTCGCCATCAAGAACGTCAAAGGGCTCCGCAGTGGGAGCCCTTTGAGTGGGTTTGGAGGCGCGATCCGGAGTCGAACCGGACTGGACGGATTTGCAATCCGTTGCATAACCGCTTTGCTATCGCGCCGTATCGCCGTATCCATCAAGCCTTGACGATGCTAACAAAAAGGGAAGCCTAGGCTTCCCTTGTTGCTGCACTGGCCGTGCCGGATTGGCCGTGCCAGTTTGCTCGTGCCAGTTTGGTCGTGCAATTTGGAGCGGGAAAGGAGGCTCGAACTCCCGACCTCAACCTTGGCAAGGTTGCGCTCTACCAACTGAGCTATTCCCGCGCTGAATTTCTACTGCCCGCCAACGAATGCTACTGCACGCGTCGAGCCTCGCATTATAGCCGGCTTGCGCAGGCCCATGCAAGGCTCGAAACTCAGCTCAATGAGGCAGTGCGTCACCCGCCACGACAGGTGCTGCCTCTACCTTGGCCGGCGTCGCAGTGGCCACCACGGGCTCATCGTCAGGCAGCGGCGTTGGCATGCGCTCCAGCGCGTGTTCAAGCACCTGGTCTATCCACTTCACGGGAATGATCTCGAGATTGTTTTTGGCGTTCTCAGGAATGTCCTGCAAGTCTTTGACGTTCTCTTCCGGGATCAGCACCACCCGCACGCCGCCACGGTGCGCGGCCAGCAGCTTTTCCTTCAAGCCGCCGATCGCCGTGACTTCACCGCGCAGGGTGATCTCGCCCGTCATGGCCACGTCAGCGCGCACAGGAATGCCGCACAGCGCAGACACCAGCGCCGTGGTCATGGCCGCGCCCGCGCTGGGGCCGTCTTTCGGCGTGGCGCCATCAGGCACGTGGATGTGGATGTCGCGCTTCTCGAAAGCCTCGTCCTTGATGCCCAGGCGGCGTGAGCGTGACCGCACCACCGTGCGTGCAGCTTCCACCGATTCCTTCATCACGTCGCCGAGTGAGCCGGTGCGTGTGATGGTGCCCTTGCCCGGCATGACTGCGGCTTCGATGGTCAACAGGTCGCCGCCCACCTCGGTCCAGGCCAGGCCCACGACTTGGCCGATCTGGTTCTTCTTTTCGGCGCGGCCAAAGTCGAACTTGCGCACACCCAAGAAGTCATTGAGGTTGTCTTCGGTGATGACCACCGTGCCCTCGTACTTCTTGAGCTGATGACCCTTGACCACCTTGCGGCAGATCTTGGAGATTTCACGCTCCAGGCTGCGCACGCCAGCTTCGCGCGTGAAGTAACGAATGATGCCGCGTATGCCTCCCTCAGTCAGCTCCATCTCACCGTCTTTGACGCCGTTGTTGGTCTTCTGTTTGGGGAAAAGATAACGCTGCGCAATGTTGAGTTTTTCTTCCTCGGTGTAACCCGCCAAGCGGATGACTTCCATGCGGTCCAGCAGGGCCGGCGGAATGTTCATCGAATTGCTGGTGGCCACAAACATCACGTCGCTCAGGTCGAAGTCGACTTCAACGTAGTGGTCGCTGAAGGTGTGGTTCTGCTCGGGGTCCAGCACTTCAAGCAGGGCCGATGAAGGGTCACCGCGAAAGTCCATGCCCAGCTTGTCGATCTCGTCCAGCAAGAACAGCGGGTTGCGCGTGCCTATCTTGCTCAGGCTTTGCAGCACCTTGCCAGGCATGCTGCCGATGTAGGTGCGGCGGTGGCCGCGAATCTCGGCTTCGTCGCGCATGCCGCCAAGGGCCATGCGCACAAACTTGCGCCCGGTGGCGCGCGCCACGCTTTGGCCCAGCGATGTCTTGCCCACACCGGGGGGCCCCACCAAGCACAGGATGGGCGCTTTGACCTTGTCCACACGCTGCTGCACGGCAAGATATTCAAGGATGCGGTCCTTGACTTTTTCCAGCCCGAAGTGGTCTTCGTTCAGCACATTTTCGGCGTTAGCCAGGTCGTGCTTGATCTTGGTCTTTTTGGCCCAGGGCAGGTTGATGAGGGTGTCGATGAAGTTGCGCACCACGGTGGCTTCAGCCGACATGGGTGACATCAGCTTCAACTTCTTCAACTCGCTCTCGGCCTTCTTGCGCGCTTCTTTGCTCATGCGCGCGGCCTTGATCTTTTTCTCGAGTTCCTCAAGATCGGCGCCTTCTTCGCCGTCGCCCAGTTCTTTCTGGATCGCCTTGACCTGCTCGTTCAGGTAGTACTCGCGCTGGCTCTTTTCCATCTGCCGTTT
>JANNEX010000699.1:0-2461 GCA_031379155.1 Rubrivivax sp. | reverse complement strand
GGCGCGCGGCTTGCGCCAGCAGCTTGGCGTTGCCCGCCAGGTCGCCCACGGTGGCGTTGATCTGGGCCAGCGCGACTTTCATAAGGCCAGCTCCTGAATGACGCGCGGTCTTGATTTCACTGCGCAAGATTATGTCATTCGGGTGCATGGCGACACGGCTTCAGTCGACGTTGCGGCTTGGAATGAATTGCTGGCGGTGCAGCCGCACGCCACACCCTTCATGCGCCATGAATACCTGGCTGCGCTGCATGAATCGGCCAGCGCCGTGGCGCAGACTGGCTGGGGCACGCAGCTCATCACCGTGCACCGTGGTGAGGTGTTGCAGGCCGCCTGCGCGACCTACCTGAAAAGCCATTCTTATGGCGAATATGTCTTTGACTGGGCCTGGGCCGACGCCTACCGCCGCCACGGCCTGCGCTACTACCCCAAGCAGCTAAGCGCCATTCCTTTCACACCCGTGCCCGGCACACGTCTGCTGGCGCGCGACGATGCGTCGCGTGCATTGCTGGCCCGCGCGCTGCTGCAACACGCAGCCAGCGCGCAACTGTCCTCAGCCCATGTGCTGTTCATCGACGAAGCTGACCGCGACGCGCTCATCCAAGCCGGCTTCATGATCCGCGAAGGGGTGCAATTCCACTGGACCCAAGACGCCGCCCAACCCGTGGCTGACTTCACCGATTTGCTGTCGCGCCTGCAACGCGACAAGCGCAAGAAAATCCAGCAAGAGCGTCGCCGCGTCGCCGAGCAAGGCGTGACCTTCACGGTGCATGAAGGCGCTGAGATCACTGAAGACTTGTGGGACTTTTTCTACCGCTGCCACTCCCTGACCTACTTGGCCCACGGCGGTGGCAAGCCCTACCTCACGCGCGACTTCTTCAGCCGCATGGCCAGCACCATGGCGCCGCATTGGCTGATGTTCGTGGCCCACCGCGCGGGCCAGTCGGTGGCCACTTCACTCATCGCCATCGACAGAGCGCAAGGGGCAGCCTGGGGCCGCTACTGGGGCTGCATCGAGCCCCTGCCCTGCCTGCACTTTGAAGCCTGCTACTACCAGCCCTTGCAGTGGTGCCTGGAACAAGGCTTTCAGCGCTTTGAAGGCGGCGCGCAGGGTGAACACAAGATGGCGCGCGGCCTGCTGCCCACCAAGACCTGGTCAGCGCACTGGCTGCGCGACGAAAGATTTGCCAACGCCGTGGCCGATTTCCTGGCCGCCGAGGGCCAGGGCGTTGAGCAGTACGTGAGCGAGCTGCGCGAACGCAACCCCTTCAAGACGATTTGATCAAGCCTTGGGCTTGTGCGGATTCAAGCCTTGGGCTTGTGCTGTTCGGCGTTGAAGTTGGCGATGCCCGTCAGCACTTCGGCATGCGCCGACTCGGGCCCGTCCCAGCCCAGCACCTTCACCCACTTGCCCTCTTCCAGGTCTTTGTAGTGCTCAAAAAAGTGCTGGATGGTCTTCAGCCGCAAAGGGTTCAAATCGGCCGGCTTTTGCCACTGCGTGTAGATCGACAAGATCTTGTCGATGGGCACGGCCAGCAGCTTGTTGTCGCCACCGGCTTCGTCGTCCATGCGCAGCATGCCCAGCGGCCGGCAAGTCACCACCACACCCGGGATCAGCGGCACGGGGGTGATGACCAACACGTCCACCGGGTCACCGTCGTCGGCCAGGGTGTTGGGGATGTAGCCGTAGTTGCACGGGTAGTGCATGGACGTGCTCATGAAGCGGTCGACAAAGAGCGCGCCGCTGTCGTGGTCGACCTCGTATTTGATGGGGTCAGCGTTCATCGGAATTTCGATGATGACGTTGAATTCGTGCGGCACCTTGGCGCCAGGGGTCACGTTGTGCAGGCTCATGAGTTGTCTCTTTCCTCGGGTCAACCCTGATTCTAGGTGGCCTGCTTTGCGCCGCACTGACACGCCACATTGACCGCTGGCAAACCCCGGCCGGTGGCGCAAGGGGCTTCGGGTAGCATCGCCCGCGCCCCAAGCAGGCTGCCCAAGCTGTTGCACGCCTGCCCAGCCATCCCCCAAAAATTTCGAGACCAGAAGGAGCCCTTTTCATGTCCACCACACAGGCGCTTTATGTAGCGCTGGCGTGCGGCCTGGCCGCCGTCATCTATGGTTTCGTGCAACGAAGCTGGATCCTGAGCCAGGACGCCGGCAATGCACGCATGCAAGAAATCGCCAGTGCCATCCAGCAAGGCGCAGCCGCTTATCTGGCGCGTCAGTACCGCACCATCGCCATCGTTGGTGCTGTGCTTGCGGTCTTGATTTTCTTCTTCCTGGGCAAGCTCACGGCCGGCGGTTTTGTGCTGGGCGCGGTGCTGTCTGGCGCCTGCGGCTTCATAGGCATGAACGTGTCGGTCAAAGCCAACGTGCGCACCGCGCAAGCGGCCACCAAAGGCATAGGCCCGGCGTTGGACGTGGCCTTCAAGGGCGGCGCCATCACCGGCATGCTGGTGGT
>JANNEX010000680.1:0-6975 GCA_031379155.1 Rubrivivax sp. | reverse complement strand
CTGCGCGAGCGCGGACGGGTATGTGAACAGCAGGTTCGGCGTGCTGGCCAGCGCATCGATCTCATAACGCAGCCAGCCGTTCGTGTGCTGCGGGATACCAAGCCTGGCAGCGATGGCGGCTTCGAGTGCCGGCCGAAAGCGATCCGATACGCATCGCTCACACTCGGCTTCGAGCGCTTGCACGCGCTTGCGTCGCTGACTCGCCGAAGGCGCTTCGTCGAGTTCCGTTGCTTCGAAGCCGAGCGCCCGCGGCGAGACGGCCAGGTCGATGTCTTCGGAGAAGCGTTGAATCGCGCCGAACACCTTCGACAGCGACGTCCCGCCCTTGAACACGACATGCGGGGCTACTGCCTCGACTTCGAAGATGCGGGCGAGCGTCCAACAGACCCAGAAGTTCTTCTCGACGATCAACGGCACGAGCCCCAGTCGGCCGGCGGCCTCGGTGATGACCAGCGCACGCTCGTCGGGCGGCAAGTTGGAGAAGGGCGTCATCGTGCTGGCGCGGTCACGCGGTCTGCTTGTGCCGCTTCGTTGCCTTCACCGCGAAATCGAGTCGCTGCTGCGGCGTTGCGATGAATCGAAGGTGAGGGTGCATCCAGGCCGGTGCCAGCGGCAGGTCTTTCAACAAGGCTGCGCGGTCCTTCGCCGACAGCGTCTCGCGCAGATGCGCGACCCGGGCCTCGTTGACATTGGCCTTGCCGACGCTGCGAAGTGCCGCGAAGACGAGGTTGCTCATTGGGCTGGCGCTGCGCACCTGCCGTGGAGGGCGATTCTTTAACTGAATGGTCAGCGCGCCGACCTTCACGGTGCGGCTCGGGCCGTCGGTTTCGTAGACGGCACGCGCGGGCACTTGTTCCGACAGGTTCAGCAGGTTGGCGGCCATGGCCTGCGCTGGCTGCACCAAAGCACCGTCACGGCGAGACAGTGCTTGCGCAATCTCGTCGGCGGTGGGTTGCAGTTCACCGAGCAGGGGATGCTGGCGCGGCACGTCGTAAAGGCCGCGTGCCAGGCGACGCAAGGCACCGCTGCGAACCAGGCGCATCAGTGCCATGCCCACACTGTGGGGCGAACCCAGGTCGAGGAAGTCGAACGGGGTGTGCACGCGCGCCGGGTTGGCTTTGCTGGCCTTGGCGATGCGCCGCCCAATCTCTTGGGCGATGCTGGGCGCCTGCGATGGAGCGACCGCTTGCCGCGACGGGGTAGTGGTTGCGGCCTTACGGCGGGTCGCAGTGCTCAGGCGTCGAGTGGGCATGGTTGAGTGTGCCCCGGAGGCGTTAAAAATACAACCAGCTTCTTTTAACGCTCTTGTATCCCGGTTTGTCCGAAAAATCGGCTTTGCTTCGGACGAGAGGCTCACGGTCGAGCAAGGCCCGCGCCCGCTTGGCTCCGACGACTTGAGAGCAATAGCGACAGTCGAAACGGCTTGTCTCGCACCGGTGGACGTGATGGCGCAACTTGGGTTCTCCCTGCGCGCAACTCGACGTGCCTGCAAGCCTTTGACGCCTTGCAGCCGGAACTTGTAGCGCCACTGCTTCGACCCGTTCGGTTGAACGATCAGGAACAGGCCGCCGCCATCGGCGAGCTTGTGCGCGCGCTCGGCGGGCTTCGCGGTTCTAGTCTTCAGAGCAGTTCATGGCAGCGGCTTGGGGTGACTGGGCGTGATCGTGTCCTGCGGCGCTATGCTTGTCGCATGCCCCACAACATGCACGACAGCATGCCCGACATCCTCCAAATCAATCACCTGTCCAAAACCTATGCCTCGGGCTTTCATGCGCTGCAAGACATCAACCTGAACATCCGCCAGGGCGAAATTTTTGCGCTGCTGGGCCCCAACGGTGCGGGCAAGACCACGCTGATCAGTGCCATCTGCGGCATCGTGCGCGCCAGCGCGGGACAAGTGGTGGTGGACGGCCACGACAACGTCAGTGACTACCGCGCCGCGCGTGCACTCATTGGCCTGGTGCCGCAAGAGCTGACCACCGACGCGTTTGAAAGTGTCTGGGCCACGGTATCTTTCAGCCGTGGCCTGTTTGGCAAAACGGCCAACCCTGCACACATAGAAAAAGTGCTGCGCGCGCTGTCGCTGTGGGACAAGAAGGACCAGAAGATCCGCACGCTGTCGGGCGGCATGAAGCGGCGCGTGTTGATTGCCAAGGCGCTGTCGCACGAACCGCGCGTTCTGTTCCTGGACGAGCCCACGGCGGGGGTTGACGTGGCCCTGCGGCGCGACATGTGGCAGCTGGTGCGCGAGCTGCGCGCGGGCGGCGTGACGGTGATCCTGACCACGCACTACATCGAAGAAGCCGAAGACATGGCCGACCGTATCGGCATCATCAGCAAGGGCCGGCTGATCTTGGTGCAAGACAAGGCCGAGCTGATGCACACGCTGGGCAAGAAGCAGCTCACACTTTCCTTGCAGACGCCGTTGGTGCAAGTGCCTGCGGCGCTGGTGCAGGCAGGGGTGACGCTGTCGGCCGACGGCAGTGAGCTCAGCTTCAGCTACGACGCGCGTGAACACAGCCGCGTGGTGGCTGATTTCTTGCAAGCGGTGGCGCAGGCGGGTCTGGCTTTCACCGACCTTCGAACGACGCAGAGTTCGCTGGAAGACATCTTTGTGAGCCTGGTGAAGCAGGCGGCATGAAGAGCAGCATGAACCTGCAAGCCATGCGCTCCATCTACTTTTTTGAGATGGCGCGCGCCGCGCGCACGCTGATGCAAAGCATCGTCTCGCCGGTGATCAGCACGTCCTTGTACTTTGTGGTCTTTGGCGCGGCCATTGGCTCGCGCATTCCTGAGGTGGGTGGGGTGAGCTATGGCGCTTTCATCGTGCCCGGATTGATCATGCTGTCGCTGCTGACGCAGAGCCTGTCCAACGCCGCGTTTGGCATTTACTTTCCGCGCTTCACGGGCACCATTTACGAGCTGCTGTCGGCGCCGGTGTCGTACACCGAACTGGTGCTGGTCTATGTGGGTGCAGCGGCCACCAAGTCGGTGCTGCTGGGGCTGATCATTCTGGCCACGGCGACGCTGTTTGTGCCGCTGCGCGTCGAGCATCCAGTGTGGATGCTGGGCTTTTTGGTGCTCACGGCCGTCACCTTTAGCCTGGTGGGTTTCATCATCGGCATCTGGGCCGACAATTTTGAGAAGCTGCAAGTGGTGCCGCTGCTCATCGTCACGCCGCTGACCTTTTTGGGTGGCAGTTTTTACAGCATCGACATGCTGCCGCCGTTGTGGCAAAAACTGGCGCTGCTCAACCCCGTGGTCTACTTGATCAGCGGCTTTCGCTGGAGCTTTTACGGCGTGGCCGATGTCAGCCTGTGGCTCAGCTTGGGCATGACCGCACTGTTCCTGGCCGTGGCCTTGGCGCTGCTGGCGTGGATTTTCAAAACCGGTTATCGGCTCAAGGCCTGAATCACCATGACACCGCAAACCTTGCTTGAGTACAACGACAGCGGCCAGCCCTGGCCGGGCGCCGTGACCAGCGCCGAGTTTGGCGACCTGCCCAGCGCCTACCAGCAGGCGTTGGCGGTGCGAGCGCTGCGCCACGCGCGCGGCGAGCAGCCGCGTGGCTACAAGATCGGTTTCACCAACCGCCAGATCTGGCAGCGCTACGCCGTCTTTGCGCCCATTTGGGGCACGGTGTGGAACAGCACTTTGCAATTCTGCGACGGCGTGGGGCAAGTCTCGGTGGCCGGCCTTTGCCAGCCCCGCATTGAGCCCGAGGCGGTATTTGGCATCAAGGCCACGCCCGATCCGCAGGCAGGTCTGCCAGGGTTGATGCAAGCCATTGAATGGGTGGCGCCGGGCTTCGAGATCGTGCAGTCGCACCGTCCAGGCTGGAAGTTCACGGCGCCTGAAACCGTCGCCGACGGCGGCTTGCACGCGCGGCTGTTGGTGGGCCGGCGTGTGTCCGCAAAAGGGCTGGCGAGCGATGTGGATGCCTTCAATGCGCTGCTGGCCGCTGCCACGGTCAGTCTGCACCGCGACGCTGAGGCGGTGGAGCAGGGCCGAGGCGCCAATGTGCTGGACAGCCCTGTGCTGGCCTTGTTCCACTTCGTCAAAGAACTGCGCCAATGCCCCGGTGCGCCCGCGCTGCGAGCCGGTGACGTGGTCACCACCGGCACCTGGACCGACGCCTGGCCCGTGCAACCTGGTCAGACCTGGCGCGCGCTGTTCAGCAGCCCCTTGTCACCCCTGCAAATTCATCTTGTCTAGACAACCTGGTGTCGGCGCAGCCCAGCACGCTGGCGCGCATCCTGGCCTTCATGGTGCAGCACCGCAGTCTCGATGCCGCAGCGCTGTCCACCCGCGCCGGTGATATCGCTTCATTGGCCTTGCGCCAACAGCAGCAAAAGGCCTACCCGCTGGCCGTGGTGGCCACGGTGGCGCCTTTGATCGGCTTGCTGGGCACGGTCATCGGCATGATCGAAGCTTTCCACGTCATCGCCTTTGCCGGCGGCCTGGGCGACCCGGCGCTGCTGGCCGGTGGCATCAGCAAGGCACTGGTCAATACGGCGGCGGGGCTGGCGGTGGCGCTGCCCGCTTTAGGCATGCACCATTTCTTCAAGAACCGCCTGGTGGCGGTGGGCATCGAACTTGAGAGCCAGGTGAATCGGCTGTTTGACGAAGCCGTCTTGCAGGAGAGCAGCCGTGCGCATTGACCTGGGTGAAGACGAGACGCCTGAGATCGGCCTCATCGCGCTCATCGACTGCATCTTTTTCTTGCTCATGTTCTTCATGGTCGCCACGTCCTTCAAGCAGCAGGACACACAGCGCAAGAGCAAAGACTTGCCCATCACCTTGCCCACTTCGGCAGCCACCTTGGTGGCCAAACCCGTGCCCATGGATGCGCTGGTGATTGGCATAGACGCACAAGGCGGTTTTTACGTGGACGGCGCGCGCACCAGTCTGCAAGGTCTGCATGACCGCCTGCGTGCTGAAGCCGCCAAACAGCCCGGGCGGCCGGTGCGCGTAGAAGGCGACAAGCGCACCGCCTACCAGCACATCGTGCATGTGCTGGACCTGTGCCAGTTTGAAGGCCTGGTCAACGTGGCCATGCGCACCCGGCCATGAAGCCCGGTTTGGCCCGGACGGGCCGGCCACAGCCCCTGGCGTGGTTGTGGCGCCGGCCTTGGTTGTGGCTTTCGGTGCTGTTGCATCTGGCTGCTTTGGCCGCACTCTGGGCCATGGGGCCACACGCCGTGGCCAGGGCCACGCTCAAGCCCAGCGCCAGCCAGCAAGCGCGGCTGGACGCATCGCTGGAAAAAGCCCGGCGTTTGCAGATGCAGCGCCATGTGCGCCAGCTGGACGAGGCGTTGCGACAGATGACGGCTAACGCGCTGCCCAAGCCCAGCAGCGCGAGCTTGCCCGAAGACCCACAGGCGCTGCTGAGCCAGGCGCAGCGCCTGTCCGACGCCATCGTCGCTGCCGAACAAAAGCAGCGTGCCGCTGAATTGGCGCGCTTGTTGAAGCTCAAGCCGGAACAGGCCCTTGCCCGCATCAAGGCCGAAGACGCGGCCCAGCCGCAGCCCAAGGCAGACCTGCCACCCGCCGCGCGTGTGGAGCAAATGGCGCAGCGCGCGCAGGCCACGCTGGCGCGACAGCAGCAATTGGCGTCGCAGCGCGAACAGGGCACGCCGCTGGCGCAGCAAGGCCCGGCCAGCCAGAGCCGCGGCGACAGCCAAAGTCAGTCACAAGCCGGGGGCCCGGCAGGCTCTGGAGGTGCCGGTTCTGTGCTGGCCGGCGGCAGCCTGGAAGGTGGCGGTGGCTTCGCTGACATTCGGCGTTATGGCCCGCAGCTGAAAGCGCCAGCGGTGGACAGCCAGGGCTTGGGCGCGGGAGCCGGTCGCCGCCTGGCAAGGGTGGGCGCGTGCTGGAGTGGAACTACCAGAGCAGCGCGCGCTACCCGTATGTGCCGCAGCCGCGCGTGGAAAACGCCGTGTACTACGCCTACACCGAGGTCTTTGTGGACAAGGCCCAAGCGGTGTGGCTCAACATCGGTG
Organism: Rubrivivax sp.; assembly: GCA_031379155.1. Classification (GTDB taxonomy): domain Bacteria; phylum Pseudomonadota; class Gammaproteobacteria; order Burkholderiales; family Burkholderiaceae_C; genus Rubrivivax. Next base: position 973 of record JANNEX010000680.1, on the reverse strand, counting down.
CCGACGACGATTCCAAACTCTGGCTCAATGACGAACTGGTGTGGGTCAGCGGCAGCGAAACCAAGCCCTGGTACCAGCAGCCGTTTTACGCGCTGACGACTGAACTGGCGCAGCTCAACCTGGTGGAAGGGCAAAGGCGCGTGCGGCTCAATGCCGGGCGCAACACGTTGCTGTTCAAGCTCTACAACGGCATCGACCTGATGTTTTTTTCGGTGGTGCTGACACCTTGATGCCGGTCAAGGTCAGCCACTTAGTTGCGGCGGTAGGTGACAAAGCGGTAGGGCAGGCCTTGCGCGCCAATCGCCACCGGGCTGGTGGTGGCGCTGAACAGGCTGCGGTCGAGGGCCGGGAAGAAGCAATCACCGTCAAGATCAGCATCCACTTCGGTCAACACCAGCGTGTGGGCCAGTGGCAGCGCCTGCTCGTAGAGCTGCGCGCCGCCCATGACAAAGATGCGTGGCGCCGCAGCCAACAAGGCCAGAGCATCGGGCAAGCTGTGCTCCACCTCGGCACCCGCCGCAGCGAAGGCCGGGTCGCGGCTGAGCACGACATTGCGCCGCCCTGGCAGCGGCTTAAAACGCGCCGGCAAAGTGTCCCAGGTCTTGCGCCCCATGATGACGGGGCAGCCCATGGTGGTGCTGCGAAAGTGCCGCTGGTCAGCAGGCTCGTGAAAGAGCAAGCCGTTGTCGCGGCCAATGGCGCGGTTGCGCGCCACGGCAGCGATGAGGGCGATTTCTGGCGTCGTCATGCCAGAGATTGTGGCGCTTCAACGCCATCGAGACTAAGGCGCGCTGAAGCGCACGATGCCGCTGCGTGTCAGCAGCAACAGTGAGCCGTCAGCCGCACACAGCAAGTCCACCGGGCTGCCGCTGACACGGCCAAAGGCGTAGGCGGCGTTGTTGTTGGCCAGGTCAATGGCGCCGACAAAACTGCTCACGTAGTCGGCAAAGAAGTAGTTGCCCTTCCACGGCGC
>JANNEX010000675.1:0-1557 GCA_031379155.1 Rubrivivax sp. | reverse complement strand
GCCACCAGCGTGACGCCAATGCGGCGCATGGCCGGCAAGATGGCCGCCAGCTCATCACTTTCGCCGCTGTTGCTGATGGCCAGCACGACATCGCCGCCCATCACCATGCCCAGGTCACCATGACTGGCTTCACCGGGGTGCACAAACATCGCGGGCGTGCCTGTGGAAGCCAAGGTGGCAGCAATCTTGCGGCCGACGTGGCCACTCTTGCCCATGCCCATCACCACCACGCGGCCACGGCCTTGCAACATGGCTTGCACGGCCAGGGCAAAGCCGTCGCCCAGGCCAGCCGCCAGGCCTTGCAGCGCACGGGCTTCGATCTCGAAGGTGCGCACGGCCATCACGCGCGCACGTGCGGCATCAAAACTTTTCAGCACGGGTGAGGTGTCAGCCAAAGTGGGGCCCAAGCTGTCATGGCGGTCGAATAGGATCGGCGCATTCTAGGCAGGCGCTATCGCACTTCCCTTGGCCACGACCCTTGAACTGGTGCTGCTTTATCTGATCGCTGCGGTGCTGGGCGTGGTGGCTTGCCGCTCGCTGAAGTTGCCACCCATGCTGGGCTACCTGGTGGTGGGTGTGCTCATAGGCCCCAACGCGCTGGCGCTGGCGCGTGACAGCGCGGGCGTGAAGTACCTGGCCGAATTCGGCGTCGTCTTTTTGATGTTCGTCATCGGCCTGGAATTCAACCTGCCCAAGCTGCGCAGCATGCGCACGCTGGTGTTTGGCCTGGGCTTGTCGCAAGTGGTGCTGACCATGGCTGCCACGCTGCTGGGCCATGCCTTGTTGTCGCTGGCTTATGTCTGGCTGCTGGACAAAACCTGGCAGATGAGCTGGCAAGGTGCCGTGGTGCTGGGCGGTGCGCTGGCCATGTCGTCCACGGCCATTGTCGTCAAGCTGATGGCCGAGCGGCTGGAGCTGGAAAGCGAACACGGCAAACGGGTCATGGGCGTGCTGCTGTTCCAGGACTTGGCGGTGGTGCCGCTGCTCGTGCTGATCCCGGCGCTGGGCTCGCCGGCCGAAGACATGCTCATCGCCATGGCCTGGGCCGGCCTCAAAGCGGCGCTACTGCTAACGCTGCTGTTAGTGGGTGGCCAACGTGTCATGCGCAGCTGGCTCACTCTGGTGGCGCGACGCAAGAGCGAAGAGCTATTCATGCTCAACCTGCTGCTCGTCACGTTGGGCCTGGCTTACCTCACCGAAGCCGCTGGCTTGTCGCTGGCGCTGGGCGCTTTTGTCGCCGGCATGCTGGTGGCAGAGACCGAATACAAGCATCAAGTGGAGACCGACATCCGGCCTTTCCACGACGTGTTGCTGGGCCTGTTTTTCATCACCATTGGCATGAAGCTGGACTGGCGGCCCGTGCTCGACCAATGGCTGCTGGTGCTGCTCATGACCAGCGTGCCGGTGTTGGCCAAAGCCGCCCTGGTGGCCGCGCTGGCGCGCGCCTTTCGTGCCGCGCCGGGGGTGGCCTTGCGCACCGGCCTGTACCTGGCGCAGGCCGGTGAATTTGGCTTTGTGCTGCTCACGCTGGGCGCCGACCATGGCCTGGTGGCGCCG
>JANNEX010000673.1:0-2498 GCA_031379155.1 Rubrivivax sp. | reverse complement strand
GGCTCGGGCATAGGCCGCGCGGCGGCTTTGCGCTTTGCGGCTGAAGGCGCACGCCTGGTGCTGGGCGACAAGAGCGACGCGGTGCAGGACACGGCGCGGCAAGTGCAAGCCGCCGGTGGCCAGGCGGTGGCCTTGCAGATGGACGCGGGGTTGGAAGCCGACGTGGCGAACATGGTCGCCACCGCGATCAAACAATATGGCCACATCGACGTGGCCTTCGCCAACGCCGGCATATCCGGCGGGCGTGAAGGCATCTTTGAGCTGACCCCCGCGGCCTGGACCGAAGTGCTGCGTGTCAATCTCATCGGCCCCTGGCTGATGGTCAAACACGCAGGCAAAGTGATGGCCGCTGCGGGGCGCGGCGGCTCCATCATCTGCACCGCGTCGGTGGCCGGCATTCGCTCTGGCGCGGGCGGGCCGGCGTATTCGGCGTCCAAGGCCGGCGTCATCAATCTGGTCAAGGTCAGCGCCCAGCAACTGTGCGAGAGCAATGTGCGTGTCAACGCCCTGTGCCCGGGCTTGACCGAGACCGGCATGACCCAGCCCATCTTTGACTACGCACGCGACAAAGGCGTGCAAGACAAACTGGGCCGCCTGAACCCGATGCGCCGCGCCGCGCAGCCCCAAGAGCTGGCCAACGTGGCGCTGTTTTTGGCCTCTGACCAGTCCAGCTACGTCAACGGCCAGGCCATTGCCGTGGACGGTGGTTTGTCCAGTTCGCACCCAGTGACGCGGCAGTTGCCGGGCCAGACGGCCGTATGAATTTCTGAAGCAGGAAGACCCGCATGGACCTGAGTTACAGCACTGAAGAACTGGCCTTTCGCGACCACGTGCGCGGCTGGCTGGAAGCCAACTTGCCCAGCGACATTCGCGCCAAAGTGGTGGGTTATCACGGCCTGAGCAAAGACGACTACACCCGCTGGCACAAGACTTTGGCCGCGCAAGGCTGGTCGGTGCCGCACTGGCCCGTGGAGTGGGGCGGCACGGGTTGGGACATCACGCAGCGCTACCTGTACGAAGAACAATTCGGCCTGGCCGGCGCGCCAGGGCTGCCGCCATTCGGGCCCAGCATGTGCGCGTCGGTACTGCTGCGCTTTGGCACGCCGCAGCAGCAAGCGCGCTTCCTGCCACGCATCCGCAACGGCGACGATTTTTGGGTGCAGGGCTACAGCGAACCCGGCGCCGGATCGGACCTGGCGGCGTTGAAAACGCGCGCCGTGCGTGAGTCCAAAAGCTCAGGCGATGTCTACCGCGTCACTGGCCAAAAAATCTGGACCACGCTGGGCCAGTACGGCGACTGGATTTTCTGCCTGGTGCGCACCGACAGCACGGCAGAAAAACGGCAAGAGGGCATCAGCTTTTTGCTCATCGACATGGCCACACCCGGCATCACCGTGCGCCCGCTGATCTTGATGGACGGCGGCCACGAGGTGAATGAAATCTTCTTTGACGACGTGAAAGTGCCGGCCGAGAACCTGGTTTTTGAGGAGAACAAGGGCTGGGCCGTGGCCAAGTATTTGCTGGGCCATGAACGCATGGGTTCAGGCAGCGTGGGTGCTTCACGCCGCGAACTGGCCACGCTCAAAGACCTGGCCGCGCGTGAGCACAAAAACGGCCAACCGCTGCTGCAAGACGCGCGCTTTCGTGACCGCCTGACGCGGGTGGAAATTGAGCTGGACGCGCTGGAACTTACCTCCATGCGCTTCCTGGACAAAATGCGCCGCACGGGGCAGCCGCCGGGTGCTGACGTGTCGATGCTGAAGATTCGTGGCACCGAGGTGCAGCAGCAGATCACCGAGCTGATGATGCAAGCCGTGGGGCCCATGGCGCAGCCGTTCAAGGCCGTGGGCGGCGGCCACATAGACCACTTCACCTCGCGCCTGTCGCCGCGCTATTTCAACTACCGCAAGGCCAGCATCTACGCCGGCAGCAACGAGATCCAGCGCAACATCATCGCCAAGATGACGTTGGGCTTGTGAGGCATCCGGACACGCCATGAACTTCGAACTCACTGACGAACAACAGCAACTGGCCGATTCGGTGCGCAAGATGCTGGCCGCCGACTACGGCTTTGAGCAGCGCCAAGTCATCGTGCGATCAGACACCGGTCTTAGCGTCAACATCTGGCGCACCTTTGCAGAGTTAGGCTTGACTGCACTGGCCCTGCCCGAAGTCGACGGCGGTTTTGGCGGCGGCGCCATGGACCTGATGGCGATGATGGAAGCCTGCGGTGAAGCGCTGGTGGTAGAGCCGCTGCTGGACAACATCGCCCTCGCGGGCCGCCTGGCGGCGCGCTGTGGCAACGCGGCGCAGCGAGCAGCATTGCTGCCAGGTTTGGTGGATGGCAAACGGCGTTTGGCCTTGGCTTACCTGGAGCCCGGCCGCCGCTACGAATTGCAGCCGCAGGCCACCACGGTGCGGCGCGACGCTGAGGGATGGGTGCTGGATGGCAGCAAGTGCGTCGTCATTGGCGCGCCGTTGGCGCACACGCTGGTGGT
>JANNEX010000637.1:0-4704 GCA_031379155.1 Rubrivivax sp. | reverse complement strand
ACCACCAGGTGCTTGCCATCGGCGCGGCGCAATACGAAGTCAGGCGTGTACCGGTGCCATCTGCCGTCGTCGCCGAAATACTCAGCGTAGAGGTCGGTCTTGGCGGGGTCGGTAATGCCGCCCGTGAACCAAACCCCTTCGATCTGATGGGCTCCGGTCTGCAACTGGGCTAGTGCCCACCGCAGAAACTCGGCCTCGGGGCCAGAGTCGAAGTTGTAGCCCTCGTAGTGGAAGCTGCTGGCCAGTGCGTGTGCGGCGTCAGGCGTGTCGCGTGCCGTCAGGTACAGCTTTTCGCTTTCCTTGGCGAAGCTGACACGGGCTGTGTACACCGGCTGGCCGGCGCGGTCCGACAGGTCGAATCCAGCGGCCTTGACCAGCGCGATGGCCACGTCGATTTCTTCGAAGTGCTCTTCGTAGTCCGAGCGTTGAGCTTCGATCTGCTGGCCCAGGGCGGCCAGGTGGTAGTCGGGGATGTCGGCGCCCACGCCGTAGGCGCCGCGCAGGGCCGCCAGCACCTCGCTGGTGGGCAAGTGGTAGTTGGCGGCCAGCTCGGCGGCGGCGGCGTAGCTGTCCAGTTCGGGCGGCGGCGCTGGCAACAGGTCGTCGCCGCCATCCACCTTCTGTAGCGCGGTGATGCCCGAGGCTGTTTGCACGGGCGTCAAGGTCTCAACCGTCACACCTTCGGGCGCGGCCACGTCCGGCACCGTCAGGTGAAGCGGCGTCGTCGTCCCGGTCTCGGCCTTGCGGCGGTAGCGAAGAACGCGCTTCTTGAGCAGCAAGGGCGGAAGGTGGGGCCGGTGCAGGATGATTTCGCGTTCCACGCGCTCGGCCTGCTGGGCGTCCAGGTCCTTGAGTGAGGTGCCATAGGTCTCGGCAAGCTGAGACTCCAACGTCTTGCGATTGCTGTCCGTCAGGTAGACCCGAGCCGGGTGCTTGTTCCCTGGTACTTGGCGTAGGCATCGGGTAGCCGCCTGAAGCACAAAGTTGTTGCTGTTGGCCAGCTTGCGGACCAGCGCCGTGGCGAACAGGCTGGGGCAGTTCCAGCCTTCGGTGCCCATGTTCACCAACAGCAAAACCCGTTCGGGCGCTTCGGGGTTGCGAGCTACAGCTTCGAACTGGCGCCGCGTGGCTTCACTGCTCTTGCCATCGACGGCCAAGATGGTGTCGGTGCCGATGCCGCGTAGGGCGAGCGCCGATTCGACAGCGCCGCGAAGCTCATCGCGGGTTTCGACGTTGGGGAAGTACAGGGCCAGGCGCGCTGGCGCACCGTTGGGCAAGTTCACGGCCCAGTAGTCGCGCACGAAGTCTTCGATGACGCTGGACACCAACGTGTCGGCCTCGCCCGGTTTGTCTTCCGCCAGGTCGAACACCTTGATGTTCTTGACCAATTCCTTCAGCACGCCGTCTCGAATACCTTCGCCCAAGCCGTACCAAACCACCACGTCCCGCAAGGGCTGCCGCTCAAAGTAGGGCGTGCCGGTGGCGTTGATCACGACGATTAGGTTGGTTTCCTCGGCCAGGTAGTCGATGGTGCGGCGGACCTTCTTGATGCCGTCATCCTTGAAGACGAGTTCGCCGGTCTCCTTGTCCTTCTCCCACTTGCCCAGCAGCTTCTGACCGTAGGTGTGGTGGGCCTCGTCCGAGAACACGGCCAGATGCGGCAGCGATGCCACGGCTTGCAGCCGCAGGTTGGCCAGCTCGGTCTGTTCCTCCACCTTCGTGCCAGCGAACAGCGGCACTTGCTGGCCGTTGCCGCGCACGTTGGGCTTTTGGATGCGGATCTTTTCGGTGTTGGTGATGATGACGTTGAAATTGCTGCCCCACACAATGGGGATCTGCTTGTCACCGTCGCGTGTGAACGTCAGCTTCAGGCTGGCAGCGAAAGGCTTGTGCATGCGCGGCGGCAGCAGCTTGTCGTAGGGAACATCGGACAGTTCGCGCAGCGCGCTGAGGATAGTTTTGCCGGGGGCAAAGATCAGCGCGTTCTGCACGAAGGGCCCATCGGAGTACTCCATGGCCATGGCGAATTCGGTAGCCACGATGGAGCCCATCAGAATAGTCTTGCCTGCGCCCATGGCCAGGGCCAGGATGTAGCTGGCGTAGTCCAGGGTCAGGGACTCGCGCAAGCTCTCCAACGCGTACTGGCGCACAAATGCGTTGTCGGATTTGACCCGCTCCAGGCAGCTTTCCAGCCCCTCGTCTGCAATGAAACTGACGATGTCGGGTGGGTCAGGCCCATGGCCTCGCGGCGCTCCTTCGGCTTCGGGAACAGCTTGGCTTAGAGCTCTGGAATCCTGGGCGTCTCAAGCATGAGCCGGAGGTACCAGTAGGTTTCCAAGGCTCTGAACTGTGCACGCCGAAGATAGCGAAGCTGGCCTGCCTCACCATCCTCGGTGGCGAACTCCAGAATCTCGCGGATCGCAGGGAACCCATCGCACGGGTAGTTCGCGGCGCGCCAGGCGTCCACTCGCAGCGTGAGGACCTGATAGAGGAAGGACATACGGGTTCAGCGCTGATATGGCGTGGCGGCGCCCGGCCATAGCCGGGCGAAGTCAAACGAAAGTTGGCGGTGATGCCGAATGGACAGCAAGTACACGCAGGCGTTAGCCTGCGGGGGCGTGTCCACCACGGTATAGAGCATCAGATAGTCGCCATGCAGGTATTCACGCAGCGCATCCGGTGCGCCGGCGGGCAACGCGGCCAACTGCGCCAGGGCTTCGGCCGACTGGGGCGGCTTGGCCAGGTAGCGCCGCCCAATGCGCGGGAAGCGCCGCAGGTTGGGGATGACGGTGGCGCGCAACTCGGCCAGCAGGTCATCAAAAGCAAAGCCGGCAGTCGCGTCCACCAAGAACGCATTGATCGCGTCCAGGCGCTCCAGGAAGCTCGCGGTCAGCTCGACCCTGTACAGGCGGTTAGCCACGCTTCTGGGTCGCGAGCTTGCCTCGGTTCGCCGGCTTGGAAGCCTTGGCGGCAGCCGTGCGGCGCTGCTGTAGCTGGCCGATGGCCCCGTCCGCCTCAAAGGTGCGGCCAGCCGCCACGTCGGCCAGGCCGCGCAGGGCATCGTCGATCAGCAGCAGGTGGATGCGCTCGCGCTCCAGCCGGTGGTAGTAGTCGAGCCGGTCGGCGTCGATCAGTGCGACGAAGCTCTCACCGTTCTTGGTGATGATCTTCTCGGCACCGGCCTTGGCCTGGTCGGCCAGCTCAGACAGGTTGGCGCGTGCCTGGGTGAAGGGCACCACATCGCTGGCTGAAAAGCCCATGGCCGACTCCTTGGGGGGTAGATGACAGAATCCTGTGCAGTCTACGCCATCGATCAGACTTGGGCGCGGGGCTTTGGCGAGTGACGCAGAGCCCAGCCATTGCTTGCCCAGCGCAAGACCTGTGCGGTTCGCGATGCGCGATCACGAAAGAGGTCTGATGCCCACGACTCGTGACCACCACAGCGTCCCCAGGGTCTCCACCGCAAACCGCCTCGGCGGCATCGGGGGCATCCCGCCCATCTCAGTACGCGCTACCCATTCAAATCGAAAATCAGGCGCAGATCCGGTTGCGACAAGTCTTGTTCCCTCGGCCGTGCTGTGGACTCTGCTGTCGGTTCGTAGCTGGCAAGGTTCAACGCCAGTGTCGAGGCGCACCGCGTTGAGCACAGTGTTGGCAGCCAAAAGCCCGTGGCCCTGGCCCTTCACAAACGAGCAGCGGTCGCCGACGGCTAACGCGCAGGTTCTACTCTCTGGCCTTGGTACACGCCCCTAGGAGCGTGGGCGAGCGGCAGCGCTGCGCTGCGCTCGCGGGATAATGCGCGCAAACATCGAGTGCACGGTCCGCAGGAAGGAGCGGCGTGCGCCAGGCGAGATCCCATGAGCACCACTGAACAGATCATCTTCGACATCATCGCCAAAACCTGCTCTATCGAGCGCAGCCGCATCACGCTGGCGTCCACGCTCAAGGACCTGGACGTGCATTCGCTGGACGCCGTGCAGGTGCTGTTCGAGATTGAAGACCGCTTCGACATTTCGGTGCCTGAACGCGAAGACCAGTACTCGGCCGGCACGGTGGGCGACCTCATCCTGGGTGTCGACGAGTTGCTGGCACAAAAGACCACCGCCGCTTGACGGCCAGCGCCATGCGCCGCGTCGTCATCACCGGCATGGGCTGTGTCAGTGCCTTGGGCATCAGCGCCACGGCCACCTGGGCCGCCATGCGCCAGGGCCGCAGCGGCATCGGCCCTTTGACGGGGCTGGACGACAAGACTTTGCGCACGGCCGTGGCGGCACAGGCCAAGGGCTTTGTGGCTTCGCAACACTTCGACGAAAAGCGCCTGGTGCTGCTTGACCCGGTGTCGCAATTTGCCTTGGTGGCGGCGCGTGAAGCGGTGGCCCAGTCCGGGCTGAGCTTCGAAGGGGAAAGCGCTGAGCGCACAGCCGTCATCATCGGCACCGGCATAGGCGGCGCCAGCACGCAAGACCAGATGGCCAAGCGCCTGTACGGCGAGGGCAACCCGCGTGTCCATCCCATGGCCATTGTGCGTGTCATGCCCAATGCACCGGCCTCGCAAATCTCGCTTGAATTTGGCCTGCGCGGCCCGGTGTTTGCGGTCGCCAGCGCCTGTGCGTCCAGCAACCACGCGCTGGGCCAGGCCCTGATGCTGCTGCAAACGGGCGCTGCTGACGCGGCCCTGGCCGGCGGCTCTGAAGCCTGCATCAC
>JANNEX010000636.1:0-1520 GCA_031379155.1 Rubrivivax sp. | reverse complement strand
GCAGCCCTTGCAGGCCTTTGCAGTCGGCCAGATTCAGGTCCAACAGCACGGCGTGAATGTCGGCGTGCAGGCGATACAGGTCCAGCGCATCGGCCAGCGTCGTGGCCTCGACCCATTCGATGGGCAGTCCCAGCAGTTCGCTATAGGTGGCCTTGACGCCCACGCGCACCAGTTCATGGTCATCCACCAGCAGCACTTTGCGCGACGGCAACATCACAGGGTCTCCACAGAGCGGCGCATGTTAGCCGTGTGCTCCGGGGCGGCCCATCCGCCTTCGGCGGGATGTTGGCGCAGGGCGGCTTTGGCCGCCGCCGTGTGCTACCATTCGCCTTCCAGTCGCGGGGTGGAGCAGCCTGGTAGCTCGTTGGGCTCATAACCCAAAGGTCGCAAGTTCAAATCTTGCCCCCGCAACCACAAAATATCTAACAAGAACAATAATTTAGAACTGAATATGCGCCGACCGCGAGGTCGGCGTTTTGCTTTGTCCCTGTCCCTGTGCCTGCGCCTTCGGGCCCAACAGACATCTGGCCCCACGCGCGGCGGCGATGGTGTTTGACAGCTACGTCCAGCAGGCGCCGCAAAAACGCTTTTCGCGCGTCATCTGAGGCGGGCTGCGCGGCTTGCTGCAAGGGCGACGCCAGCGGCGTGGGCAGCCTCAGCGTCGCCCGCGTCGCCAGCGTCGCTTCTACACCGCAGGCCCCAGCCCGATGGGCGCCGCCACCGTGTTGACGATGCGCGTGAACAGCGCGCGGTAGTCGGCCTCGGGTTCGGCGCCAGCCATGGCGTCGCGGTTGCTCAGAAAAGCCTCGTCCAGCGTGGCCCAGTCAGGCTCAGTCAGCACACGCTCGGCCAGCGGCAGGATGTCGCGTTCTTCGATCGCCATGTGCTCAAGGTAGAAGTCGACATAGCGCTGCGCCGTGCCCTCGAAGTGCGCGCGCCGGGGCTCGCCCAGCATTTCGTAGGCCAGCAAGGCATGCTCAAGCTCGCGCACGCGCAGCTCGCCGCGCGCGTGGTCCTGGTCGAGGCGGTCGAGTTGTTCACGCGCCAGCGGCGAGCGTGCGCGCAGCAGCGGAAACAGCAACTCCGACTCTTTGCGGTGGTGACGCTTTTCGGGAAATTCGTCAACGTAAAAGAGCATCGCGCGCAGTGACGCAAAGTCGGGCGCTGTGGCGTGCCTGGCCTGCTTGCGCTGCTGCGCCAGCAAGAGAAGGATCGATCTCAGCATCGCCGACAGCGCGGCGTGCTCTTCACGGATGATGCGGGTGGCGGTGTGCATGGGGTGTGCCCTCTGGGCCCGAGCATGCGCTGGTGCGTGGCGGCGCGCCTTGTCGCAGGACAAAGGATGTGGCGGCTGTTGCAAGCTCAGGCTTTGCGGTCATTGCAATCACGCAGAAAGTCGGCCGTCGAAGGCCCCAGGCGCTTGTCGCGCCTGATCGCTACCGCCAGCCGCCGCCGCGAATGCGGCAGCCGCGTGTGCACTTGCACCAGCGTGCCTTGCGCCAGTTCAACACCCACGGCGT
>JANNEX010000622.1:0-5355 GCA_031379155.1 Rubrivivax sp. | reverse complement strand
GCAGCGGCTTTGCTGTCGGCCCTGATGTTCATGCTGTGCATCGCGCAAATCGGCCCTATGCCTGTTTTGCTGGGCGCGGCTGCCTACAGCTTTTATGACGACAGCACCGGCTGGGCCATCTTCCTGGTGGTCTGGGCGCTGGTGGTGGGCCTGCTCGACAACGTGCTGCGGCCCATGCTCATCAAGATGGGCGCCGACCTGCCACTGCTGCTGATCTTTGCCGGCGTCATCGGCGGCCTGTTCGCTTTTGGCCTGGTGGGCATCTTCGTCGGGCCGGTGATGCTGGCGGTGGGTTACACGCTGCTGGATGCGTGGATGGACGACGGCCACAGCACCGGGCCGGAATTCCGCGACTGAGTGGTTCAGTCGATATCTGAAGTAGGGTCGTGGTCATCGCCGAGTCTTTCGGCTCGCCGCCCTACTTCACCAACTCCATCAGCTTGTCGAAGCTGTTCGCCACGTCGTACTGCACCTTCTCTGGCGCGTACTTCAAGTTGAGCTGCTCGAAGAACTTCCGCGCGCAGTCGATCTTGGTTTGTTCGATCTTGCGCAGCTCCATCGATGACATCGAGCCCTTGGTCTCCGCCACAAAGTAGACGTGCTTGACCACGCCCTGCTTGAAGGCGATGGCCCAGTCGGGGTTGTAGTCGCCCACTGGAGTCGGGATTAGGAACCCGCGTGGCAGTTTGGCGTAGACGACCACTTCGGACGCGGTGTCCAGTTCCTTGACGAACCTGCGCTCGTTGTCCGAATCGGTCAGCACGTAGTCGTAGATGTGCCGGCCGAGCTTGGCGCCTGACTTGCTGAAATCCTGCTTCGTCTGCCCAGCGGTGAAGATGTCCAGTTCGTAGCGTTCTTCCACCGGGTCATAGGCCAGGTGCTCGACGATCATGGTCGCCTTCTGCTCGTTGATCAGCCGCCTGGCCTCAGCCATGAAGTGTTCGGGGTTGGTCTTGAACTGGGCGAAGACGGCGGCTGTCAGCCCCTTCAGGATGTCCACCACTGTGCGGCGTGTGAGCTGTGTGCCCTCGGCCAGCTTGCCCACAAGGTCGTACTTCACCGCCGAATGCACCGAGTGCTGACGGTTTGACTCGGTCTCGGTGGCCTTGAGGACGAAACCCTGGCCCGACTTCAAACCGTCGTACGTCGTCAGGTCCGCCTGCTCACCGCGCTGGATGGTGTACCGCAAGGGCGTCACGCGCAGGTGGTCATTCAGCTCAGTGGCCGCCTTGCCGACCAGCTCTGCAGAGTCGAACCGCACGCTGTAGGCCGCCTTGCGGTTGATGCGGTTCCACAGGGCTTTGAATTCCTGTTTGTCATAGTTGTCGTTCAGCGGGTTCTGCTTGGGCCGGCGGTCGTCGTCGAACTGGGGCAGCTGCTGGTCGCTGAAGACGCTGTCGATCAACTTGAATACTTGCTCGGTGTAGGGCTGCAGTTCCGGCGGCAGCTCGACACGGGTGCCTTCGCTCTTGGCCTGGTGGTACTTCTCGGTGATAAGGCGCTTCTTATCGACGTAGCCGTTCTGGATAAGGAAGAACTCGATGTCGGTGGCCATGTCTTCCGTCACGACCACATCGGCAGTGGCGGTCGTCAGCACCTTGCCCGCGAAGTACGCTTTGTCCGCCACGCGCGGCCGCTCGGCCAGCGCTTGGCTCATGTCCTTCTGCAATGCCGCAACGAAGTCCTTGTAGCTCTCGCTGGCCACCACCGTCAGCACGTTGATGTCGTGCACCGTGGCCGGGTGGTCCATGCGCTCGCCACTTTGGTTCACCGACAGCCGCAGGCCACGCCCGACCTCCTGCCGCCTTGAAACAGTGTTGTCGCTGTGCTTTAGCGCGCAGATCACAAACACATTGGGGTTGTCCCAGCCTTCGCGCAGCGCCGAGTGCGAAAAGATGAACCGCACCGATCGCTTGGCGCGAGTCTCTGGGCTGTCGTCTGGCCCGGGGAAAGACAGCAGGGCTTCCTTGTCCTTCAGGATCAGGTCGTAGGCATCCACGTCGTCAGACTGGCCGGCGTTCTCGCCGCGCGCTGCCACGTCGGGGTCTACCTGGCGCTTGCTCTTCTTGTCGATGGAGAAGTAGCCGCTGTGTGTCTTCGCGACTGGGATGCCCTTCAGGTACTGGACATAGGCAGTCTCGTCCAGGTCCAGTGCCTCGTTCAGATGGCTCTGGTATTCCTCTTCGAAGACCCGCGCATATTCGCCCTTCTCATCGGGCGCAGCGTAGTCACGGTACTTGGCCACCTCGTCGATAAAGAACAGCGTCAGCACCTTCACGCCCTGGGTGAACAGGGCTTGCTCCTTGTCGAAGTGCGCCTTGATGGCCTCGCGGATCTGGATGCGGCGCAGCGTGGCCTCGTTCACGTCACCCGCCGCCTCGCCGACGAACAACGCCACGCCGTTGGTGAAGCTCAGCGTGTCGGTGGTGGCGTCGATCTCAGCCACCACATAACCACGGTACTGGTCGAGTTCGTTCGACAGATCGAACAGGTTGTCACCCTTGCCCAGTTTGCGCAGCACGCGCTTGATCTGGCCGCCTACCAACTTTTGTTCCAGTTCCACCCGCGCCTCGGGCGGCTGCTTGGTCGATATCTCGATCGACTGCAGGTACAGGTAGGCGTTGGTGCCGGCCAGCCCCTTCACCGCGATGCCCCGCACCGCGATCTTCTTCACCAGCTTCTGGTTGTAGGCGTCCAGCGCGTCCAGGCGGTGCACCTTGTTGTGCTCGGTTTTGTGGGTGGCCGAGTAGCGAAGCACCATCAGCGGCTTGAAGTTCACCAAGGAATCCAATGTCTTGCCGCCTTCCATCTTCTGCGGCTCGTCCAGGATCACGATGGGCCGGTTGGCCGCAATCACGTCGATGGGCCGGCGCGACTGGAAGTCGTCCAGTTCTTCGTAGATGCGCCGGGCGTCCTTGCCGGTGGCGTTGAAGGCCTGCACGTTGATCACCATCACGTTGATGCCGGCGTCAGACGCAAAGCTTTCCAGGTGGTGCAGCTGCTTGGAGTTGTAGACGAAGGCGCGCACCTTCTTCTGGTACGTTTCCAGAAAGTGCTCGGCCGTGATGGCCAGCGACTTGGCCACACCTTCTCGGATGGCGATGCTGGGCACCACCACGATGAACTTGCTCCAGCCGTAGCGCCGGTTCAGCTCGAAGACGGTCTTGATGTAGCAATAGGTCTTGCCGGTGCCCGTCTCCATCTCGATGTCCAGGTTCAGCGGCGACACCTTGGTCTTGACCAGCGCGTCCGAGATGGGCAGGTTCTGGTGGCGCTGCACACCCTGCAGGTTCTCCAGCAGGCTGCGTTCTGACAGCGTGATGTCGGCGTTTCTGAAGCCGTCGGCAAACAGGCCCGCCGTGCCTTGCGTGGCTGCGCCGGGGTCGATGCGGTAGCTCATGGCGGCGGCGGAGGCCGGCGGCTGCCCGGCAAAGCAGTCCACCACGGCCTGCACGGCGGTGGTCTGGTAGGCCTGGGTCTTGAACTTGAGCTTCATGGATTTCTTCTTGCAAGTCTTTCTGCAGCCGGGCTCTCAAAGCGTCTTGCAAGAAGGCGTAAGTCTTTGATTTTCAAAGGCATTTCTTGGCGTCGTTTGCTAAACACCCCCACTCAAGGCACCTTGCTTTCTGCAAGCATCCAGACGGGCCTGGCCCTGGAACCTGCGTTGAAGATGCGATTGGCACGGCGCAGGTTGCTCAACAGGTCCTTTTGCACCCGGTCCAACGCCAACAGGTCAGCGTAGGGCAGGCTTCTACCAGCATTGCCTGCACCTTCGTTCCGACATCTCGCTGCACGTTGTGGAGCCTCAGGCCGCCACAAAGGTATTTGTGGAGCGCAAAACAACAAATGAACTCCACAAATGACTTTGTCGCGCTCCCAGGCTCCACAAACGGACTCACAGAACATCGCGGCCCTCGGCCAGATTGATCAGGCGCGGGAAGCACAGCGTGGCAGGCCGCCGGCCGCTGCCGGCCTTCAACTCACGAAGGATGCCCACGTCGCGCATCTGCCGCAGCAGGCCGGGCGTCGTTTTCTCGTGGATACCGAACTCGCGCTTGAGCTGCGCGGTCAGGTCCGACGACCGGAAGATCGGTTTGCTGAAGATCGCATCCAGCACATGCACGGTGTACTGGGAATGGGTGGCCGCCTGGATGGCCAGCTTCATCTCCTCGTACAGCGCCTGGATCGCCGTGACGCGGGCACTGTTGGCGCCGGCCTGCGTGATGATGGCTTGCAGGAAGAAGGCGATCCAGCCGTCCCAGTCGCCATCCAATGAGATCGCCTTCAGCCGCTCGTAGTACGCCTCGCGGTGGGTTTCCAGGTACTCCGACAGGTAGAACATGGGCTGCGACAGCGCCCGCTTCTGGAACAGGAACAGCGGAATCAGGATGCGGCCGATGCGCCCGTTGCCGTCCTTGAACGGGTGCAGCAGCTCGAACTGGGCGTGCACCACCGCCGTTTGCAGCAAGAAGTCGGCGTCGTCACTGTCCAGATAGCGTTCCCAGGCCTGCAAGTGGTCGGGCAATTGCACCGGGTTGGGCGGCACGAAGCTGGCCTGTTCGATGGTGCAGCCGAGCTTGCCGATCCAGTTCTGGTCTTTGCGGAACTCGCCGGGCGTTTTGTCCTGCCCGCGCACGCTGTTCATCAGGATGCGGTGCAGTTCGCGCACGAAGGCCAGGCGGATGGGGTAGTCCAACAGGTGCTCACGCGCGGCGTACAGCGCCGCCCGGTAGTTGGAAATCTCCTGGATGTCCTGAAACTTCTCGCCTTCCTTCAGCAGCCCGGCCTCTTGCTCCAGCACCTCGTCCACTGTGGCCTGCGTGCCTTCGATCTTGGACGACAGCACCGCTTCTTGCGTGGTCAGCGGCGAGAGCATCACCGCCGGGTTCGGGATGCCCTGCAGCAGGCCGTCGTAGCGCGCCAGCGCGGCGTTGGCCTGCCCCACCAGCGGCAGCAGGCGGCGCCAGTCCAGCGCGGTCAGCGGCAGCGCGTCGGGCTCGTACGGCATGGACGGCATTGGCGGCATGGATGGCAACTGAGGCTGCACGGCGCGCTCAGTCATAGGCACTTCACTTCGGTACCCGGCGACAGCAGCTTGAAGATCTGTTCCACGTTGATCTTGGCGGCGCTGTCTTTGAAGCCGGCGTCGCGAAACACGGCGCGCAGGGGCTTGTGGGTGGCCAGCTCTTTGACAAAGGGCTCGTCGATCTGGCCTCTGGCGTTGAAGCAGGCTGCGAGGGCGTTGCTTTCGTTTTTGTCCACGAAAAACACTTCGCGGCCCTGGATGATTTCGCGGGCGATGGGTAACGCAAGGTCAACGCCCCAGTCCAGCATCACCTGGAAGAGCAAGTCTTC
>JANNEX010000526.1:0-6443 GCA_031379155.1 Rubrivivax sp. | reverse complement strand
GTCGGTGATGTTGCGCACATAGGTCACCTGCAAACCACTGGCCAGCAACCAGCGGTAGACCGTGTCAAAAGCCAGCACCATGCGGGCATGGCCCAGGTGGCACAGGTCGTAGACGGTGATGCCACAGACATACATGCGCACATGGCCCGCCTCAATGGGCACAAAGTCTTCAAGTCGGCGCGTCAGGGTGTTGTAGATGCGAAGCGGCATGGGTCAGGAAACTGGGGCTGAGAACGGGTGCTGAAAACGGGTGCTGGTGGGGCCGGCTTTGCGCCAGCGCGCGCCATCGGCCGTGCACGCAAGGGCGTGCGGGATGGGCGTCGATAGAATCTGGTTTCAGTATAGCGGCGGCCCCAACGGCGACCCCAGCCGCGCCCGTCAGCCGCGACCGCCAGCCCCAGGCCCATGCCCCCACCGAAATTTCTGTTGTGCTGCTGTGCCCTGGCACTCGCCTTGGGCCTGGGCCATGCCACGGCCGACACCGTGACCGATGTGCACAGCTTGATGGCCAAGGGTGATTTGTCCGGCGCCTTGCGCGTGGCAGACGCCGCAGCGCAGGCACAGCCCCGCGACGCGCAGACGCGTTTTTTGCGTGCCGTGGTGCTGATGGAATTGCAGCGCTATGACGAAGCCATGGCCGCCTTCACGCAGCTCAACCAGGAATACCCCGAACTGCCTGAGCCGCTGAACAATATTGCCTTGCTGCAAGTGCGCGCCGGCCGCCTTGAACTGGCGCGCCAGGCGCTGGAGAGTGCCCTGCGCAACGACCCTGGGCACCGCGTGGCGCGTGGCAACCTGGGCGAAGTGCATCTGATGCTGGCGCTGCAAGCTTGGGAACAGGCAGCCACACAAGGGCCCTTGGACGCACGGCTGGCGCGCAAGCTTGATGCCGTGCGCGCTTTGCTCAAACCAAGCTCCCGCTAGACTCGCGCCCGCAACTTCACCACTGCCAGGAGACAGCCGCTTTGAACCCCCTCTTCCGACTTTGTTTGGCCCCCGCCTTGGCCGCCTGCCTGACCCTCATGGCCCTGCCCAGCCTGGCGCAAAAAGTACGCTTGGCCACCAGCGAAGGCGACATCGTGGTCGAGCTTGATGCCGAAAAGGCACCCAAGTCGGTGGCCAATTTTTTGCAGTACGTGCGTGCTGGCCACTACGACGGCACGGTGTTTCACCGCGTCATAGAAACCTTCATGATTCAAGGCGGCGGCTACAAGCCTGACCTGAGCGAAAAGCCGGTGCGGGCACCCATCGCACTGGAAAGCCGCAATGGTCTGTCCAACGTGCGCGGCACGCTGGCCATGGCGCGCACGGGCATTCCTGACTCGGCGACTTCGCAGTTTTTTGTCAACGTCGTGGACAACCTTTTCCTTGACCAGGCCAACTCACGCGACGGCAATGGCTACGCGGTGTTTGGCAAGGTGATTGAAGGCATGGACGTGGTCGACAAGATCAGGGTCGTGCCGACGCGCGAAGCCGGTCCGCACGCCAACTTTCCGGTCAAGGCCGTGACCCTCAAAAAAGCCACTGTGGAGAAATGAAATGAACAAAATCATTCAGATGGAAACAAGCGCCGGCACCCTGCGCATCGAGCTTGACGAAGCCAACGCTCCGCTGTCCAGCGCCAACTTTTTGGCCTACGTCAATAACGGCCATTACGACGGCACCATCTTCCACCGTGTCATCAAGGGCTTCATGCTGCAAGGCGGTGGCTTCGACGCCAACATGAAGCAAAAAGCCACCCTGGCGCCCATCAAGAACGAGGCCAACAATGGCCTCAAGAACAAGCGCTACAGCCTGTCGATGGCGCGCACGAATGATCCGCACTCTGCGACCTCGCAGTTCTTCCTGAACACCGTGGACAACGCCTTTCTCGACTTCAAGGCCGAGAACGCTCAAGGTTGGGGCTATGCCGTGTTTGGCCGCGTGGTCGAAGGCATGGAGGTGGTGGACGCGATTGAGAAGGTCAAGACCGGCCGCAAGGGCTCTCATGACGACGTGCCGTTGGAAGACGTGGTCATCACCCGCGCCACCGAAGTCAAGTGAAGTCAAGTCAGTCGATGGGCCATGCCTGAGCACCCCACGCCGGGCGCGCTACCGGCGTTTTTTGAGTTGCGAGCGCCTGCGGCCTGGCGCGCCATCGACTTCATCTCTGACCTGCACTTGTGCGAAGCGCTGCCGCGCACTTTCGAAGCCTTCGCCGCGCACATCACGCACACCACGGCCGACGCGGTGTTCATCCTGGGCGACCTGTTTGATGCCTGGGTGGGTGACGACATGGCGACACGCGGATTTGAGCAGCGCTGCGTGCAGGTCATGGCCCTGGCCGCCAGCCATCGGCACCTGGCCTTCATGGTGGGCAACCGCGACTTCCTGGTCGGCGTGCAATTGCTGCGCAGCAGCGGCGCCATGGGCCTGAGCGACCCCACGTTGCTCAACGCCTGGGGACAGACCTTGCTGCTCAGCCACGGCGACGCGCTGTGCCTGTCTGATGCGCCCTACCAGGCCTTTCGCCAGCAAGTGCGTTCGCCTGTTTGGCAAGCGGCGTTTTTGGCTCGGCCACTGACTGAGCGGCTGAAGATTGCCGCCGACATGCGCCAAGTCAGCCAACAAAGCCGGCGCCAGTTTGACGGCGATGCGGATGCCGACATTGACGTGGGCGAAGCAGTGCACTGGCTGCACGCCATGGGCGCGCGCGAATTGGTGCATGGCCACACGCATCGCCCTGGCAGCAACGCCCTGGCCCCCGGCTACAAGCGCCACGTGCTGAGCGACTGGGACCTGGACCACGGCCAGCGCGCCGAGGTGCTGCGCTTGACACGTGACGGCTTGCAGCGCCTGCCACCCACTGGCGCCTGAGAGCATGGTGCTGCGCTGGTGGCAAGGCCTGCAAATGCGGCGCGAAAGTGCTGCGCTGGCGCGCCGTGCCATCCCCGACGATCTGTGGAAACGCACCTTGGTGCGCTACCCCTTCTTGCAAAGGCGCGACCCTGCCGATGCCACTGAACTTCGGCGTTTGACCAGCCTCTTTCTGGACCGCAAGGAATTCACCTGCACCGGTGGCTTGCGCTTGACCGACGCCATGGCCGTGGCCGTGGCTGCGCAGGCCGTGTTGCCCATCTTGCGCTTGGGCTTGCAGTGTTATGAGGGCTTTGTCGGCATCGTCATACACCCCGACGCGGTGGTGGCGCAGCGCAGCGAAGAAGACGCCGACGGCGTCGTGCACGAATTTGAGGCTGAGCTGCTGGGCGAGGCCGTGCACGGCGGCCCGGTGATGCTGTCCTGGCCGCATGTGCGCCGCGCCGGCCACAGCGCGGCGCACGGGCTGAACGTGGTGATCCACGAATTTGTGCATGTGTTTGACCAGGGCGAGGGCCAGCCCGCCTTGCCCGCAGGCCTGCCGGCGCAAGAGTGGCAGCAGACGCTGGCGCAAGAACACGAAGCCTTTGCCGTGCGTGTCGAGGCCGATGAACCCACCCTGCTTGACCCCTACGGCGCGACCAGCGTGGCTGAGTTTTTTCCGGTCGCCAGCGAGAGCTTTTTTGTCAACGCCACGCAGATGAAAAAAGAGCATCCCGTGCTCTACGGGATGCTCTGTCGCTTCTACCTGCAAGATCCGGCGGCAGACCAGCCGCTAACGCGCCAAGCCAGCAAGGCGGCCTAAACCGCCGTCGCTTCGGTGCGTGGTTTGTCGCTTTTCTTGGGCGGCTGAATGTCGAGTTGCACCTGCTTGTCGGCGTCGATGTCCACCGTCAAACGGCCACCGTCCACCAGGCGTCCAAACAGCAATTCATCGGCCAGCGCGCGGCGAATGGTGTCCTGAATCAGGCGTTGCATGGGGCGCGCGCCCATCAGCGGGTCGAAGCCCTTCTCGGCCAGGTGCTTGCGCAGCGCGTCGGTGAAGGTGACCTCCACCTTCTTCTCGGCCAACTGCCCTTCGAGTTGCAGCAAGAACTTGTCGACCACGCGCAGGATGATGTCTTTGTCCAGCGAGCGGAAGTTGACGATAGCGTCCAGCCGGTTGCGGAATTCGGGCGTGAACAGGCGCTTGATGTCGGCCATCTCGTCGCCCTGCTCACGCTTGTTCAAGAAGCCGATGGTGGCCTTGTTGATGGTCTCGGCGCCTGCGTTGGTGGTCATGATGATGATGACGTTGCGAAAGTCGGCCTTGCGCCCGTTGTTGTCGGTCAGCGTGCCATGGTCCATGACCTGCAAGAGCACGTTGAAGACATCGGGGTGGGCCTTCTCGATCTCGTCCAGCAGCAGCACCGCATGCGGCTTTTTGCTGATAGCTTCGGTGAGCAGGCCGCCCTGGTCAAAGCCGACGTAGCCCGGGGGCGCGCCAATCAGGCGGCTGACTGCGTGGCGCTCCATGTACTCGCTCATGTCAAAGCGGATCAGGTCTATGCCCAGCACGTAAGCCAGTTGTTTGGCGACCTCTGTCTTGCCCACGCCCGTGGGGCCGCTGAACAAGAAGCTGCCGATGGGCTTGTCGCCTTTGCCCAGGCCCGAACGCGCCATCTTGATGGCGGCAGCCAAGGCGTCGATCGCTGGGTCCTGGCCGTAAACCACGCTCTTCAAATCGCGGTCAAGCAACTTCAACTTGCTGCGGTCGTCGCTGGACACGCTGGCCGGCGGGATGCGCACAATCTTGGCCACGATCTCTTCGACCTCCGTGCGCGTGATGGTCTTCTTGCGCTTGTTGGCGGGCAAGATGCGCTGCGCAGCACCGGCTTCATCAATGACGTCGATGGCCTTGTCGGGCAGGTGGCGGTCGTTGATGAACTTGGCCGACAGCTCGGCCGCCGCTTGCAAAGCGCCCACGGCGTACTTGACGCTGTGGTGCTCTTCAAAGCGCGTCTTCAGGCCCTTGAGAATCTCGATGGTCTGCTCGACTGTGGGCTCAACCACATCCACCTTCTGGAAGCGACGGGACAGCGCCGCGTCCTTCTCAAAAATGCCGCGGTACTCGGTGAACGTGGTGGCGCCAATGCACTTCATGGTGCCATTGCTCAGCGCGGGCTTGAGCAGGTTGCTGGCGTCCAGCGTGCCGCCGCTGGCCGCACCGGCGCCAATCAGCGTATGAATCTCGTCGATGAAGAGAATCGCGTTGGGGTGGTCTTTGAGCTGCTTGAGCACGCCCTTCAAACGCTGCTCAAAGTCGCCCCGGTACTTGGTGCCGGCCAGCAGCGCGCCCATGTCCAGCGAATACACGGTGGCGTCGCCCAGCACTTCGGGCACGTCGTTTTGTGTGATGCGCCAGGCCAGGCCTTCGGCGATGGCCGTTTTGCCCACACCGGCTTCGCCGACCAAAAGCGGGTTGTTCTTGCGGCGGCGGCACAGCACTTGAATGACACGCTCAACCTCGTGTTCGCGGCCGATCAGCGGGTCTATCTTGCCGTCGCGCGCCAACTGGTTCAGGTTCTGCGTGAACTGCTCCAGCGGCGAGCCCTTGGCGTCGCCGCCCTCTTCTTTTTCGGCTTCGTTGCTGTTGCTGTCGTTGCTCTTGGCCGGCTCTGGCGGGTCTGACTTCTTGATGCCATGCGCAATGAAGTTCACCACATCCAGCCGTGTCACGCCCTGCTGGTGCAGGTAGTACACGGCGTGTGAATCTTTCTCGCCAAAGATGGCCACCAGCACGTTGGCGCCGGTGACTTCTTTCTTGCCACTGCCCGTGCTTTGCACATGCATGATGGCGCGCTGGATGACACGCTGAAAGCCCAGCGTGGGCTGCGTGTCGACCTCTTCATTGCCGCCTACCGTGGGCGTGTTTTCTTTGATGAAGGTGGCCAGGCTCTTGCGCAGGTCTTCGATGTTGGCGGCGCAGGCGCGCAGCACTTCGGCTGCCGACGGGTTGTCCAGCAAGGCCATCAACAGGTGTTCTACCGTGATGAACTCGTGGCGTTGCTGGCGTGCTTCGACAAACGCCATGTGCAGGCTGACTTCAAGCTCTTGGGCAATCATGCGGCCTCCATAATGCATTGCAAGGGGTGCCCTTCACGGCGTGCCGCCGTGAGCACCAGCTCAACTTTTGTTGCGGCAAGATCCTTCGGGTAGACGCCGCAGACGCCGCGCCCCTGGTGGTGTATCTGCAGCATGATGTGTGTGGCCGTGTCCGCATCACGCTGGAAAAACCGCTGCAAGACCATGACGACAAATTCCATCGGTGTGTAGTCGTCATTGAGCATCACCACTTGGTACAGCGCGGGTGGCTTGGTGCGGGCAGCTTTGCGTTCGACCACCACCACGCCGTCGGGCTCGCCAAGCGGCCGTGCAGGCGGCACCGGTGGCTTCGAAGGCGGGGCTGTTTCTTCAGGCATGAATGATTCTATCGAGTTGCCTCAAGCTTGCGCCTGAGCATGGGCATGCGCGGGCAGCCCTGTGATATTGGTGTCAAAGCGCCAGCTTCAAGCCAAGAGCAGCGCCTGAATTTGCGCCCATCAACG
>JANNEX010000510.1:0-1986 GCA_031379155.1 Rubrivivax sp. | reverse complement strand
CGCGGGCACGCAGCAGCGGCGGCGTTGGCCTGGGCCTGCACCTGTGCCGCCTGGTGGCGCAGGCGCACGGCGGCGAATTGCGCATACGCTTGGCGCGACCCGGCCTGGAAGTGGCCATGGTGTGGAAGGCAGCCTGAAGCGCTGGCCAACGCCGGCAGGCTGCTCAAGGTTCGGCCACGGGCCAGTCGATCTGTTGATACAGGCGCAGCAAACGCTGCGCCTTACCGGGGTTGAGCTGCGCCGCCCACGCCACACGCCCGGCCAGGTGTTCGCGCCAGGCCTGCATGCCGGTCAGGTTTTGCGATTGCGGCCCGTGCAGCACACACTGGTGCAACAAGGCCTTGAGCGCGTCAAAGGCCTCACGCGGCAGGTTGGGCTTTTCATTCACCACCACGCCGCACACCGTTTGACGCTGGCCTTGTGCCGCGCTGCGGGTCTTGCGGGCGTTGAGCGCAAAGCCTTCTTCGGCGGCGATGCGGCTGACCCAGGCGCGAATGCGCGGCCGCGCCGCGCGCAGGCTGGCCGGGCCCGACAGCACCAGGTCGTCGGCGTAGCGTGTGTAGCGCGCGCCCAGCGCGTGGGCCAGGCCGTCCAGGCGCAAGTCCAGCTTGAAGGCACACAGGTTGGCCAGTGCGGGCGATGTGGGCGCGCCTTGCGCCAGGTGCGCGCCGCGCAAGCGCTGGCGTTGTGGCCAGCTGATCTGGCCGGCTTCGTGCAAGCGTGCCAGCACGGGTTCGGGCGTGGCCACAGTGCACAGCGCGGTGAGCAGGCGCGCCACCTCTTCGGGGTAGCCCAGGGTGGCAAACAGTGCGTGCACACGGGACGCGGACACGGCGTTGAAAAAGTCTTGCAGGTCAAACTTCAGCAGCAAGGCCTGGCCACTGTGGGCCCGCGCATGGTCCAGCACACTGCGGCCGCGCGTGAAGCCGCAGGCCGCTTCGTGTGGCGGCACTGCATCCAGCAAACCGTGCAGCACTTTGCGCTGCAAGCCCAGCAGGTGGCCCTGCGGCACTTCCAACAAACGCCAGCCGCCGCTGCGTTTGGCTAACAGCTGAAAAGAGTGGTGCTGATGGGCCAAGTGCGCCTGGCGCTGCCATGCGTTGGCGCGCGTCAGGCGCCACAGGCCGGCGTTGGAAATGCCCAGCCACTGCGCCAGCGCGCCGGCGTGGGGCAAGTCGGGCAGAGCGCATTGCTCCAGACCCAATGGGGCGTCAAACTTGTGCTGGCGCGCTTGCAGGATGTGGTGCCGCACGCTGGGTTTGATGGGCGTCTGCCAGGCTGCTTGATAGCCTGCATCGCGCCTTATCCAGTGCGCCAGGCTGCGTGGTTCCAGGCGGCGCCATTGCCCGCCGGGCAGCGCGGCAGCGCGCTGCGCCAGGGCGTGCATCCAAAGCTGTTCGCCGCCCAGGCAGTGCGCCATGCGCTGCACAAAAGCGCGCTCACCCAACCCGCCCGCCAGCAGGGCGCGGGCCAGGGCCAAAGCCGTCAACGCTTGGGGGTCAGCCACGGAATTTGATGGTTAGGTGCGGCGCTGTCCCACCTGCGGGTGATGCGTGAGCGGCCTGGCGGCAAGTCGCCATGGGGCTCACGCCACGAAAGGTCCAACTGAGAAATAAACGCGGGGGTGCCCCGCGCTGCGAAGACGAATCACGAAGAGCCGCTTCGCCTGACACTGGGTCAGCGCCGCAGCGGCATTATCCCGGCTCGCCGCTGGGGTCAGCGCGCGAGCGCCTTTGTGCGGTGACGCGGTCGGTCAACTGCTGCGCTGACAGGCCCTGCGAAGGGCTGTCTGCCGCGTCCGACAATCGTTCAACCTAGAAACGGCAGTTGGACGCGCCTGAGGGGGCTGCGATGCGGGGTGGTGGCAAGGCGCGACGACGCTGCGGCCTCATGGCCGCGAGGAGGAGCAACGCCGCCAGCACCCCGCAGCGCTGCCCAATCGGGTGCGTAGCGCTTTCACCCAACAGGTGAAGTTTGTCGTGGCCA
>JANNEX010000505.1:0-4668 GCA_031379155.1 Rubrivivax sp. | reverse complement strand
GCGGGCACCATGATCTTCGTGCGTCGTAGTAACGAGCACGGCGATGTCAATTTGCTTGGTCAGACTTTCCGCGTCGCCCAGCATTGGCTGCACCGCTTGGTCCGTTGTGACGTCGACTTCACACGTCAACACATCCAGTTTCCTGATTAGTGACTTACCTCAGCCACCCGAATGGCGGCGGCAGGGGTGGGATTCGTGAGAGAAGCGGCCCGAAGCAGTCGAACCAGAATGGAGCGCAGATTGAAGCGACGGTTGAATCGATATTGGGCCTCGGCGAGGTAACGATGCGCATACTTGGCGAAGTCAAATGCGTGGTAGGTGCCGCCCAGGGCGCGCTTGAGGTTGCCCAGCACCGTGTTGACCGCGCGGAACTGCGGCAAATCGGCGCTGGCCCGACCGCCGCCGGTGACCACCCGTTCATGCGCTGCACCCACGATCTGGACCGCACCAAAGCACCACAGACCGTCAGAGACGACCGTGGCCGTGGGGGCGATGGAGCGCGCCGCGAACACGGCCACCTCCTCGCTGGTGAACGGCTGCTGGCGCAAGCACATGAACTGCGGCTGTCCGTCAGGCGTGGTCTGCACGGCTGCGATGAACGGCACCTTGTTCTCCGAGCCGCGCCCGACTTTGCCACCCGATCGCTCACCGCCCAGGTAGGCATCATCGATCTCCACGCGCCCGTCGAGCTGGCGGCCGTCCTCGCGCACCCGCATGACCTCCATGAGCTTGTGCTTCATGAGCCAGGCGGTCTTGTAGCAAACGCCCAGGTGGCGCATAAGTTCCAGGGCGGCGACGTTGTTCTTGGACTGCGTGAGCAGGTGCATGGCCAGGAACCAGCGCGACAAGGGCAGCTTGGTCGCCTCGAAGATCGTGCCGCTGATCACGCTGCACTGGTGCCGGCAGCCGACACATTGGAAGTACAGCCGACCCTCGCGGCGAAACGAACTGTGTTGCGAGCCGCTACACGCCGGGCAGGAAAAGCCATCGGGCCAGCGCGATTCGACCAACGCCATCTCGCACTTGTCATCGCTGCCGTAAAGCTCCATAAACTTGGCCATCGAAAGTCCGGGTTGAAACTGCACTTTGTTTATCGCCATGGTTCACCTCATTTGTTGGTGAACCCATCATCCAGCCTCGCAGGCTCACAGCATGAGCCTGCTGAGGTTTGTCACTAATCAGGAAGTCGGTTGATCTGTGACGACTACCGATCCAATGCAGAACCCCGGCAGAATCCCCGGCTCAGGCCACTGAAGGCACTCCTCGCTCAACCCCATCGGCAACGCCCAGAACCCAATCCTGCCAGTGCTCGGCATGGCCCACGGTGGCGACAGACGCGTTCACCGATAAATGCGCCATGGTCACCGCGATCAGGCTCCGAATGTGCTCGGCGACGCGAGCTTGATCGACGCCATCATTCAAGGCGGCAACCTGAATTAGGTTCGCAGCCTTTGCCTGCGCTGTGATCGCATGCTTAGCAGTGTCGGCCTCCTGCGTGCCGATGGAAGGGGCCATCGTGGTGGTAGTGATGTTCATGTGTGGCCCTGGGTGAAGTAGTGGCAAGGTCGCCACGAGAGTCCTGCGGAATGGACCGGCGGACAAGAACAAGCACCTGGGCTTTTGACCCAAGTGCTTCTCACATTTCGGTATTTTGGCTCCTCGACCTGGGCTCGAACCAGGGACCTACGGATTAACAGGCGGCAGGACGATCAGGCCGGGAAGCGGCATGGTTACTCATTTTCGGCCTTGAACTGTCTAATATTTTTAGCGGATTTCAGCATGCCTGGCCAGGTATCGGTGCGGGTTGCCGCTCGGTGACTATTGGATATTGGACAGCGCCCCGTGGAGCCGTTCAGAGCAACTTGACCCTTGGTAGTTTGCGCATGCCCCGGTCGAAGGTGGCCGTAAATGCGCACCCATACCGGGCATGCTTGACAACGACCAAGCAGTCGGAGAATCCACAGTTGCCGTGCTCGAACATGTCGGCCGCCTGAGCAACCGCGTCGCGATCCTCGAAGGCAAACGCTGTTTCGTTCAGAAGACTGCGGATCGCGAGCAGCTGCTCGGCCTTGCCCTGGTCGAAGGCCGAGCGCAGCGTCCATACCGCTTCCGCCAGGACCACATCCGTCACCAGCAATGATCCTGGCGTGCCACCATGCTCTGCCAGCAACGCATCGATGCGCTTGTTCTGAGCCGGCGCATCGTTGAGCCACAGGCGCAACAGGATGTTGGTATCTATGCCGATCATTGGCCGGCGGACTTGCGACCGTTCCGGGCAGGGGCATGCCTTTCCCGCAGGTGCTTGGAGACCGACTCATCCATCTG
Organism: Rubrivivax sp.; assembly: GCA_031379155.1. GTDB lineage: Bacteria > Pseudomonadota > Gammaproteobacteria > Burkholderiales > Burkholderiaceae_C > Rubrivivax. The sequence goes on along the minus strand of JANNEX010000505.1, from coordinate 2,343 downwards.
CTTGACGGTCGGTGGAATCGCATGTGGCGACTTGAGCAGCCCACGGATGCGCCTCGCATCGGGCTCGACCGGACGAGCCGTGATGGTGTTGTCCTCCAGGACTTGGAAGTCGAGCGTTGATCCGGCATTGAGACCGAGCCGATCCCGAATCTCCTTCGGGAGGGTGATCTGGCCCTTGCTGGTGAGTGTGGCGAACATGATGAGATCCTCGTGTTGAATGCGATTCCTTACATTCTATCCAGGTAAGGAATTCGGTATCGGTCGCACTGAATCTGGCGATTGCAGAAGTTGCGGTTGGTGGCCCTTTTGACTCAGGCCGCCGAGGTTGACAGCCCCCGGCTGAATACCATGAAAACGCTGCCCCGCGCCGGCAGCGACACAGGAATCGCATGCTCAACCCCGTTGGCAACGCCATGGCCAACACATGCGTCGGGGCGACTACTTGCCAGCGAATCCGAACTGCAGGGCGCGCTCGCGGATGGTCCTGACCGCCTCGCCAAGGTCCATCGGCTCCAACTGGTTCTTCTTCAGGAACGCTCGCCATTGCAATTGCTTCGTGGCGTCGTCGGCAAAGACATCGCTGAGGCCGATCGGGTATCCGCGCAGGTGCGCTCCACGTTCGCCAGTGTCTCCGAGGAACTCGTCTTCGGCGGCGTACTGAGGCGAATGATGAATGGGGCGATGGGGGTGAAGTGAAGCTGGGGCTTGTGTCGGGAAGGGCGACGCCTACCGTCGACCTGATTCAAATTCGTGTACTTAAAGCTACAATCGGTTCGTGGTCGAAGTGCTGCGTTATCAGGCGGAGGATGCAACCGAACCGGTTACGGAGTGGCTGAACAACTTGCGCGACAGGCAAGCCCAGGCAAGATTGCGGGTTCGCCTGCGTCGGCTTGAAGTGGAGAATTTTGGCGATTGTGACCCAGTGGGCGAAGGCGTTTTCGAGCTTCGGGAACATGTGGGAGCCGGCTACCGCGTGTATTTCGGTCGTCATGGGCGTCAGGTTGTGATCCTGCTGTGTGGCGGCGACAAAAAGTCCCAGACAGCGGACATCAAGCGGGCAAGAAAGTATTGGGTAGATTGGAAGCGGAGGCAGTCATGAGCAAGCAACTGAAAGCTGCGGTGTCCCACCATGGGCGGGAAGTCGCGGAACTGCGCGCTGACCGGGAACTCGCGGTCGAGTACCTGAAAGCGGCCATGGAATCCATCGACAACCCCGATGATCGGGCGGGTGCCCTGCTGGCACTACGGGCTGTGGCGGAGGCCTATGGCGGATTGAGTTCAGTGGCGTCGCAGGCAGGGATCAGCCGCGAATCGCTCTATAGAGCACTTTCGGCCAAAGGCAACCCCACACTGAAAACCATTCTGGCCGTACTGAAGGCGGTTGGCATGAAACTGTCCGTCGAACCTGAAGGCCGGGCGCTTGCCTGACAGCCAAGCACTACAAGGGGCTGCGTGAGCCTCGCGCGGCTGGATGCCGCACAGTTGCCGGTCATGCCGTGATCACCTCGATGTACGGTCGCATCACGTTGGCAACGCGGCCGCGGACGGCGTTGCGCCACAGGTCGTCCATCGTGAACTTGCGCTGACTCCAGCCGTCGCGCAGCGCTTCGAGCGCCACGTCCAGACCGATCTTGTTGCGGAACCGGAAGCAGTCCACGATGGTGCGGGCAGCGCTGAAGACGGGCACCTCGACGCCGTCGATGCTCAGGCGTTCGACGTCGTCGGCCAGTGCTTCGTCCGACATGCGGACGACACGGATGGCGGGCTGGTCCAGCCGGGGGGTCACCATGTGCTGTGGGATCGCAATCCAGACCTCGAAGGGCGCCTGAGTACTGATTTCGTGAACCCGCAGCGCGGATAGCAGGCAGACCACGCCCTTTGGCACGCGTGCCGAGACTTCCGCCAGCGAGCGGTGTTCGCTGATCTCTGCGCCGGGCAGGCCGTAGAGGCCCCGGGCCACGCGCTCGAGTTTGCCGGCCTGCACCAGGCGCGTCAGAGCGATCGTCGGCAGTCCCTGCTGCGTCACGTCACGTGCGCGCAGCAGCGTTCGGTCGCGTGCGAGGCGCAGCACCTGCTGTTCGTGGGTGGTGGTGGTTTCTGTGACCGTTGCCTTCATGTGTGCATTTTGTTGTGAAATGACTGTGAAAGTCAACGTATGCAGTACAAATGCAACTTTGGTGCAGGGTCTGGGTGTCTCTATCGGAGCGGACATCAACCGGTTTCATTAATTGATGCCGGGGTAGCCATGGGGTGTGCGCCCGCCAGTGTCTAATAAACTGTCTAATAGGCAAGAAAAAAGCACCTGACGCCGAAACGCTAAGTGCTTGATTCATTTGAAGTTTT
>JANNEX010000466.1:0-2638 GCA_031379155.1 Rubrivivax sp. | reverse complement strand
GCGGCCACCAGGGCCAGGCCATCGTCAATCTGGATGCGGCCTTGCACCTGCACTGGGTGCGTGTGGCCGTCGCGCACAAAGACCCATTCGTCAAACACACGCGCGCCGCTGGTGTAGACCAGGCAGTCGTGTTGCAGCAGCTCAGCGGGCTCGGTGGGCACACCGCGCCGCGCCAGGTAGGCGGGGGCGGCCACCAGCACGCGTGAGGTGTCGGTGAGCTTGCGCGCCACCAGGCTGGAATCTTCCAGGTGGGCGATGCGAATGGCCACGTCGATGTGCTCGGCGATCAAATCCACCATGCGGTCGGCCACCGTCAGCACCACCTCCACCTTGGGGTGCTGCTGCGTAAATTCCACCAACAGTGGCATCAAGCGCAACTGGCTCAGCACCTCTTCACCGATTTCGGTCAGCGTCAAACGCCGCGTGGAGCGCTGCAGCAAAAGCGCGCCCAGGTCGGCCTCGAGCCGCGCCAACTGGCGCGACAGCACCGATTTGCTGCAAGCCAAACGCAGCGCAGCCTAGCTGATGCTGCCGGCCTGCGCGATGGCCGAGAAGACGGCCAGGTGTTGCGGGTTCATGGTGATGATGTCGGTCTTTGTTGCTGAATCAGCAAAGGTGTTTCTCTGATTAAAGGCTATTCAAGCAACCAAGGGCTGCCCAGACTCCAGTGCATCCCTTCCAACCCAGACAAGGAAAGTTCATGAAAGCCGCCATCCTGAACAGCTACGCGACGGCAGTCGTCGTCACTGACATCGCCAAGCCCGCCCTGCTGGACGACAGCGTGATGATCGAAGTGCATGCCAGCAGCGTGAACCCGGTCGACAACCTCATTCGCGCCGGCTACCTCAAGGGTGTCTTGCCGCTGCGCTTTCCCTACACCATGGGCAACGATGTCTCGGGCGTGGTCACGGCCGTGGGCAAAAAGGTCAGCCGCTTCAAGGTGGGCGACGCGGTCTTTGCGCGGCCCGGCAGCATGCAGTCAGGCACCTTTGCCGAATACGTTGTCGTCAAGGAACAAGAAGTGGCGGCCAAGCCGGCCAACGTCAGCCACCAACAAGCGGCGGGCGTGCCGCTGGCGGGCTTGACGGCCTGGCAGGCGCTGGTGAGCAAGGCGCAGTTGAAGGCCGGGCAGAAGGTGCTGATCCACGCCGGTTCTGGCGGCGTGGGTTCACTGGCCATCCAGATCGCCAAGCACCTGGGCGCCACGGTGGTGGCCACCACCAGCACCGACAACGTGGCGCTGGTCAAGAGCCTGGGCGCGGACCAGGTCATCGACTACAAAACGCAGGACTTTGCTGCGCTGGTCAAAGACTGCGACGTGGTGCTTGACACCCTGGGCGGCAGCACTCGCACCAAGTCTTACGCGGTGCTGAAAAAAGGCGGCTTCCTGATTTCCGTCATCGCGCCGGCCGACACCAGTGGCGAGGCTGAAAAGCTGGGCGTGCGCTCTGAAGCTTTCTTCATGTGGCCCAGCGGCGAACAACTGGCCCAGCTTGGCGCCTTGCTTCAGAGTGGCGCCATCAAGCCCTTGGTGGACCGCGTCTTCGCGCTCGACGACGTGCAGCAGGCGCTGGACTACAGCCAGTCCGGGCGCGCCAAGGGCAAGATCGTCATCCAGGTGAAGTGAAGCGGTGGGCGGTCGCTGCTGAAGAGGGGTGCAAACCCTGGCAAACCCTGGCAAGGGCTGTCACCAAGCGGATTGCGGTCCAGGTGAGCGGGCCCCACACTGCGCGTTTGGCTCGCACCCCAGAGCCGCGCCGCGAAAGAACCCGCCATGCCCATCACCCCTTCATCTTCATCGGCCTTTGGTCTGGACCCCAGCGACGCGCTGAACGACCTGCGCATGTCGGCCAAGTCCATGCCGCTGTACCAACACGTCAAGCGCTTCATCGCCCAGACCGTGGAGCCCATGAGCCAGCAGTACCTGGCCCTGGGCGAAGGCCGCACGGGAGACGAGCGCTGGCAATACGCACCTGGCCAACTTGAACTGTTAGGTGCGGCCAAAGAGCAGGCCAAAAAAGAAGGCCTGTGGAACTTCTTTTTGCCTGACGCGCAAACCGGTGAAGGTCTGTCCAACCTGGACTACGCCTACATCGCTGCCGAGCTGGGCCGCAGCCCGCTGGCCTCAGAGTGCATGAACTGTTCGGCCCCTGACACGGGCAACATGGAAGTGCTGGAACGTGTAGGCACGCCGGCGCAAAAAGAGCGTTGGTTGAAGCCCCTGCTGGCCGGTGAGATTCGTTCGGCCTACGCCATGACCGAGGTGCACCATGCCTCCAGCGACGCCAAGAACATCGCCACCACGGCGGTGCTGGACGGCGACGACTGGGTCATCAACGGCGAGAAGCACTACATCAGCGGCGCCGGCAGCCCACGCTGCAAGATTCTCATCACCATGGTGCGCACCAGCCCCGAAGCGGCGGCGCACAGCCAGCAGTCGATGATCCTGGTGCCCAAGGACACGCCGGGCGTGACCATCGTCGGCGCCATGCATGTGTTTGGCGAAGACCACGCGCCGCACGGCCACATGCACATCTTGTTCAACAACGTGCGCGTGCCGCAATCCAACATCTTGCTGGGCGAAGGGCGCGGTTTTGAGATCTCGCAACTGCGCCTGGGGCCGGGCCGCATTCACCAC
>JANNEX010000421.1:0-2381 GCA_031379155.1 Rubrivivax sp. | reverse complement strand
TCAGAATTGTAGGCAGCCGCGCCGTGGCGCGTGGCATTCAACCCAGCCACACAAAAAACCGACTCGCATGGGACCACTCGACGCACTCTGGCACGTCAGCAACCTCTTCCTGCCCGCGCTGGGTTTGGGCGCGTTGGCCGCTGCGCTGGCCAAGCTGTTGTGGCGGCGTGAACTGGCCAGCGTGGCCTGGAAGCGCCTGGCCGCGCCGGCCTGTGCGGCCTGCGCGGTAGTCACGCTGCTGGGCTTGGTGCTGCTGGGCCGCGACGGCAAGATGGCCACCTATGGCGCCATGGTGGTGGCCTGCGCCCTCACGCTGTGGTGGCAGGGCTTCGGGCCGGGGCGGCGCTGAGCGACGCAGCCGCCGAAGCAGCGTCGTGCAGCACCGGCGTGCCACGCAGCGAATGCGGCAGCGCTTGCGTGATCAGCACGTCCAGCATCTGGCCCACCAGGCGGGGCGATTGCGGCCCGCCGTCGAAATTGACGATGCGGTTGCATTCGGTGCGGCCCATCAGTTCGGCCGCGCTTTTTCGCGATGGCCCTTCGACCAAGATGCGCTGCACTGTGCCCACGCGGCTGGCGCTGATGCGGCGCACGTTTTCTTCGATGCGCGCTTGCAAGTGCTGCAAGCGCCCCAGCTTGACGGTCTGCGGCGTGTCGTCATGCAGCGCGGCCGCCGGTGTGCCCGGGCGCGGGCTGAAGACAAAGCTGAAGCTGCTGTCGTAGCCCACGTCGGCTATGAGTTTCATCATCTGGGCGAAGTCTTCTTCGGTCTCACCGGGGAAGCCGACGATGAAGTCGCTGGACAGGCTGATGCCAGGCCGCACGGCGCGCAGTTTGCGCAGCGTGCTTTTGTACTCAATCGCGGTGTAGCCGCGCTTCATGGCCGACAGGATGCGGTCGCTGCCGTGCTGCACCGGCAAGTGCAGGTGGTTCACCAGCTTGCCCACCTTGCCGTAAACATCGATCAGGCGCTGCGTAAATTCATTGGGGTGGCTGGTGGTGTAGCGGATGCGTTCGATGCCAGGGATGTCGGCCACGTATTCAATCAGCAGCGCAAAGTCGGCGATGTCGGCGGTGGCGCCCATGCTGCCACGGTAGGCGTTGACGTTCTGGCCCAGCAGGGTGATTTCCTTGACGCCTTGATCGGCCAGGCCCGCCACTTCGGTCAGCACGTCATCAAACGGCCGGTGCACTTCTTCGCCGCGTGTGTAGGGCACGACGCAGTAAGAGCAGTACTTGGAGCAGCCCTCCATGATCGACACAAACGCGCTGCTGCCTTCCACCCGGGCCGGCGGCAGGTGGTCGAACTTTTCGATTTCCGGGAAGCTGATATCGACCTGCGGCCGGCGCTGCGCCTGGCGCGCTTCAATCATCTGCGGCAGGCGGTGCAGGGTTTGCGGGCCGAACACCAGGTCGACATAGGGCGCACGTTCGATGATGGCGGCGCCCTCTTGGCTGGCCACGCAACCGCCCACGCCAATGAGCACGCCCTTGGCCTTGAGGTGCTTGACACGGCCCAGGTCGGAGAAGACTTTTTCCTGTGCTTTTTCGCGCACCGAACAGGTGTTGAACAAGATCAGGTCGGCTTGTTCGACATCGGTGGTGGGCTCGTAGCCATGCGCGGCGCGCAGCACGTCGGCCATCTTGTCCGAGTCGTATTCGTTCATCTGGCAACCGAAGGTGCGGATGAAGACTTTCTTGGCTGGCTTGACAGCTTCGCTCATGGCTTGCTCCAGGCCTGCAAGTCAGGGTTGAAGCTCCAGCTCGCGGCCTCCTGCGGCGTCGCCGGCCAGGGCTTGCGCGCCAGCTCAGCCGGGGTCAGCACCCACATGTCCAGCACGTGGCCATGCAAGTCCAGCGTGTAGTTCACGATCAGTCGCTGCCCGACGGCGGCGCCTGACAGCACCAGCATGTTGTCCATGCCACGAATGCGCGCGCCAGGTGCCAGGCGTGCCGGCTGTTTGTTGAGCAACAGTTCAGGCGGCGCGGTGACGACGATTTCGCCGCGCAGCGCGCTGGCGGAGAAGTTGCGCGGCGCCTGGGCTAGCGACAGTGAGGGCAGGGCGGCGCACACGGTGAACGCGGCGGCAAGCAAAGCACAGCGGGTCATGGTGTAAATCCAGTGGCTGTGAAACAAAAACGGCCCGAAGCAAAAGCCCGGGCCGCAGGAATCTTGGTGGCGCTTCAGGGATTTGAACCCCGGACCTGCGGATTATGATTCCGTCGCTCTAACCAGCTGAGCTAAAGCGCCTGAGCCCGGCATTATATCCAGCGCTTATTCGTTTGCAGCGGCTCGGCCCACCCGGCTCACTTGGCCTGCTTGGCCCACTTGGCGTCCTCATGTTCAGTTTCTTCAAGAAGCAGCCGCCGGCGCTGCCCCC
>JANNEX010000329.1:0-2968 GCA_031379155.1 Rubrivivax sp. | reverse complement strand
TGCAAGACCGCGAATTTGTGGCCATCGTGGGGCCTTCGGGCTGCGGCAAAACCACCTGCATGCGCATGGCCGCAGGACTTGAACATCCCAGCGGCGGCACCGTCAGTGTCGACAACACCGTAGTCACTGCACCCGGCCCAGACCGCGCGGTGGTCTTCCAGGCCTTTGCGCTCTTCCCCTGGAAAACCGTGTGGGACAACGTTGAATTTGGCCTCATCTCTTTGGGCGTGGACGGCGCCGAGCGCAAGAAGCGCATCGAGCACTACATGGCGCTGATGGGCCTGGGCGGATATGAACAGGCCTACCCGCATCAACTCTCAGGCGGCATGCAGCAGCGTGTGGCCATTGCCCGCGCCTATGTGCTTGACCCCAAGGTGCTGCTGATGGACGAACCCTTTGGCGCGCTGGACGCACAAACGCGCGTGGTGATGCAAGAAGAACTGGTGCGCCTGGCGCGCCAGCACCCACGCACGGTGCTGTTCATCACCCACGCCGTGGAAGAGGCGGTGTACCTGGCAGACCGCATCGTGGTCATGACCGGCCGCCCTGGTGGCATACGCGAAATCATCGACGTGAAAAGCATACGCCAGCAAGAAGACTGGGACCAGCACAAGCGCATTGAAGACGTGATGGACCAACCCAGTTTTGTGCACCTGCGCTCGCATGTCTGGAAGCTGCTGCGCAGCCAGCACGGCGCCGAAGTTCATTGAAGGACGTTCATTGATTGACGTGCATTGAATGACCGCCGTTAAAGTTTGAATCACACCCGGAGACACCCCATGAAGTTTCACCCCACCCTGATCCTCCTCAGCGCCGTGCTGGCCACCAGCGCCGCGCAAGCCCAGCCCACTGCGGTCGAGATAAAAGTTAGCTACCAGCCGGCGCTCTACTGGGCCTTGCCCTTTTTTGTGGCGACTGAGAAAAACTGGTGGGCTGAAGTCGGCCTCAAACCCGTTTTCAGCACCTTCCCCGCTGGTGTGCCGCAAATCGCCGCCGTGGCCAGCAAGAGCTGGGACGTGGGCGGCACCGGCTCAGTGCCGGCCGTGTTGGGCCATGTGCGTTTTGGCATCAAGACCATAGGCATCAGCAACGACGAATCGGCTGGCAATGCGCTGCTGGTGCGCAAAGAAGTCGCTGACAAAATTGCCAAAGATCCGCAGTCCATGCGTGGCCAAACCATCCTGCTCACCGCCAACAGCACGGGCGACTACGCGGTGCAGTCTTGCTTGAAAAAGTACGGCCTGGCGAAGAGCGATGTGGTCATCAAGAACATGGGCCAGGCCGAGATCATCTCGGCCGTGTCCAGCAACAACGCCGACCTGGCCGGTCTGTGGGCGCCCAACATCTACACGCTGGAAGAAAAGGCCGGCGCCAAGGTGCTGTGCTCGGGCAAAGAAGGCGGCGTGGTGGTGCCGGGTGCCTTGATTGCGCGCGGCGAATACGCCGAACAAAACCCCGAACAGGTAGCGAAGTTCTTGGCCGTGTATTTGCGCGCCTGGAAGTGGATGGGTGCGAACAAACCCGCCGCGATAGAGATGATGAAAAAGTTCTACGCCCAGGGCGGCGTGAGCGTCAGCGACGCGTCGATGAAAAAGGAATTCGACACGCGGCCGACCTTTGATTTGGCGCAGCAGTTGGCGCGTATGGACCGTGCGCGTGGCAACTCTGACGCCGACAGCTGGTTCAGCCAGATCGCCATCTTCATGCGGGGCACCGGCGCCATCCAGAGCATTCCGCTGGCCAGTGACTTTGTCACCGACAGCTTCATGAAACGTGTGCAAGCCGACGCCAAGCTGCGCGAGTTTGCCAACAACAGCAAATAGCGCGGTGCCGCCATGCCAGTCAGCTACCTGAAAAAAGCCAGCAAGACGCCAGAGTCAGAAACCGCCACCGCACAAGCCGTGGTGAGCGAGATGCTGGCCACGATCGCCCGCCGTGGCGAGGCGGCGGTGCGCGAATACGCCCAGCGCCTGGACCAGTGGGACGGCGACATTGTGCTGACGCGCGCCGAGATAGACCGCCGCGCCGCCGAAGTGCCAGCGCAGGTCAAACGCGACATCGACTTCGCGATTGAACAGGTGAGTGCTTTTGCACATGCGCAGCGCCAGTCGATGCACGAATTTGAGGTCGGCCTGCACCCCGGCGTCAGCGCAGGCCAGCGTGTGTTGCCCGTCAATGTCGCCGGCTGCTACGCACCGGCTGGGCGTTATGCGCACATCGCGTCGGCCTACATGGGCGTGGCCACGGCCAAGGCGGCGGGCGTCAAAACCATCATCGCCTGCTCGGGCCCGTTTCGTGGCGGGCCCATGCACCCGTATTTGCTGTATGCCTTCAACCGCGCGGGCGCTGACGTGATCATGACCCTGGGCGGCGTGCAGGCCATTGCCAGCATGGCGCAAGGCCTGTTCAGCGGCAAGCCGGCCGATGTCATCGTGGGCCCGGGCAACAAGTTTGTCGCCGAGGCCAAACGCGCGCTGTTTGGCCAGGTCGGCATCGACGTGTTTGCGGGCCCGTCTGAAGTGGCGGTGATTGCCGACGACAGCGCCGATGCGGCAATAGTCGCCAGCGACCTGGTGGGCCAGGCCGAACATGGCCACGAGTCGCCCGCCTGGCTCTTCACCACCAGCCGCGCCTTGGCCGAAGACGTGATGCAGCGTGTACCCGAACTCATCAGCAAACTGCCACCCACCGCGCGCGACGCGGCGGCCAGCGCCTGGCGCGACTATGGCGAAGTGATGTTGTTCGACACGCGTGAAGAGGTGGCTGCTCTGTCTGACCGCTATGCCAGCGAACACCTGGAAGTGCACGCGCGTGACTTGGACTGGTGGCTGAGCACGCTCACCTGCTACGGCTCACTCTTCCTGGGCGAAGAAACGACGGTGGCTTACGGCGACAAGGCCAGCGGCCCCAACCACGTGCTGCCCACCAAGGGCGCGGCGCGCTACTCGGGCGGCTTGTCGGTGCACAA
>JANNEX010000309.1:0-8839 GCA_031379155.1 Rubrivivax sp. | reverse complement strand
GCAACGGCCACCGCAGCAGGTGCCCACAGGCCCCGTGATGTACGGCAACCAAGGTGTGCCCGGCGCGGTGACGGTGGTGCCGCGTGACGTGCTGGTGCAGCGCCAACCCGTGGGCCGCAACGTCATCGACCAGGTTGAGGTACACCGCGCGCTGGGCCAACAGCCCTTGCCGACACAAGCGCCGCCCGCCCGTGAACCCCAGGCCCCGCGCAGCACGCCCGCGCCCGGTGCGTGGCAGCCGGTTCCGGCGCCTGAGCGCGCCAATGAGCGCGCACGTGAGCGTGCAAGTGAGCGCGCAAATGAGCGTGATGAAAGACGCGAGCAAGGCCGTGACTCGGGCCGTGACCCGGGCCGTGATTCCGGCCGTGACTCAGGGCGCCCTGTTGACCCAAGGCGAGTCCCCGAACGCGACATGGGCCCCAGGCCCGCACCGCAAGCGGCGCCTGCGGGCCCCGCCATTGACCAGCGCCGCGATCGGGTGCCGTCGACGGGGCCGGGCGCCGCGCCCAACGCGACGCCGAACGGGACACCCACCGTGGCCCCCAACGCCGCCCCGCCCACGCGGGCACCTGCCGCGCAAGGCCAGCCGCCCGCCGCTGTGGCGCCACGCCCCCCAGCAGGGCCACCCATCGCTGCGCCGGCAGCCGCACCGCCTGCTGCGGCCACCGTGCCGCCCACGCAGCCACGTGCGACACCCACATCACCGCCAGAGCGGGCGGCAGAACGCGCCCGTGAACAAACGGCCAAAGACGAAGACCGCAAACGCGGCCCCGACAACCGTGGCCGTGAACGCGACCGCGACAACCCGCGCGAACGCGAAAACCAGCGCTGAATTTCCCTCTGCGGCCGCTACTTCAGCAGCGGCCGCAGGGCCGGCCACACGTTGGCCAGCATGCGCGGGTGGGCTTGCGCGTTGGGGTGTATGCCGTCGGCCTGGAACTGCTCTTCGGAACGCGCCACGTCGGCCACGCCGGCCAGCAAAAACGGCACCAGCGCAGCGCCTTCAGCCTTGGCCACATCGGCAAACAGGCCACGGAATTTTTCGCCGTAGGCACGGCCGTAGTTGGGCGGCATGGCCATGCCTACGATGAGCACCTGGGCGCCGATCTTCTTGGCCTCACTTGCCATGTGTGCCAGGTTGGCCTGCGTCATGTCCAGCGGCAGGCCACGCAGCGCGTCGTTCGCTCCCAGCTCGATGACCACCAGGCGCGGCTGATGCTGCTTGAGCAAGGCTGCCAGGCGTGAACGCCCGCCCGAGGTGGTGTCGCCGCTGATGCTGGCGTTGACGACCTGCCAGTCCAGTTTTTCCTGCGCCAGCTTCTTGTCCAGCAGCGCCACCCAGCCTTGACCACGTGCCAGGCCGTATTCGGCCGACAGGCTGTCGCCCACCACCAACAAACGTGGCTTTGCCCCCTGGGCCTGCACGGCCGCAGACAAGCTCAGCGTGGCGCTGAGCAAGAGCAGGCTACAGTGCGCGCCAAACGCGCGGCGCGCGGCACAAAAAGGTCTTGAGTTGCAAGCACTCATAGCGGTCAAGGCGGTCACCAAGCAGGTGGCCGATTCCACCGGGTCGTTGACCATTCTCCACGACATCAACTTCGCCTTGCAGGCGCGCGAATCGGTGGCCATCGTGGGCGCGTCGGGTTCGGGCAAAAGCACCCTGCTGTCGATATTGGCCGGGCTGGACACGCCCACCTCAGGCACGGTCACGTTGGCCGGCAATGATCTGTTTGCGCTGGACGAAGACGCGCGCGCCGAGTTGCGTTCGCGCCAGGTGGGTTTTGTGTTCCAGAGCTTTCAGTTGCTGGGCAACTTGAACGCGTTGGAAAACGTCATGCTGCCGCTGGAACTGAAAGGCCGCAACGACGCGCGCACGGCGGCCACCGAGATGCTGCGCCGCGTCGGCCTGGCTGAGCGCTTGCGCCACTACCCCAAGCTGCTGTCGGGCGGTGAACAGCAGCGTGTGGCCCTGGCGCGCGCCTTTGTCACCCAGCCCGCGCTGCTGCTGGCCGATGAGCCCACCGGCAGCCTGGACTTCGCCACTGGCGCCACCGTGATGGACCTGATGTTCGACATGAACCGCGAGGCCGGCACGACGCTGGTGCTGGTCACGCACGACCGCGAAATTGCCACGCGCTGCCAGCGGCAGTTGCGCATGGAAGCCGGGCGCCTTACAGAGAGCTTGACTGAAAGCTCGAGTGAGAGCTAAGCCTCGAGTTAAGCGGTTGCGGGCAGCGCATCCAAGCGCTTGTGCATCAACGCAAACCACAGCGGCGGCAGGCTCGCGGCAAACAGGCAGCCAGCGTAGCCCGTGGGCAGTTGTGGGCCGGGCAGCGCTTCAAGCTCGGCAAAAGGCTTCCAGGCGTGCATGTGGTGGTCTGAATGGCGCTGCAAGTTGGCCACTGTGCAGTTCGTGACCACATGGTCGGCGTTCCAGGCGTGCATGACGCCAAAGGGCTCGGTGCGGCCTGCGCGCTGCGGCCGCTGCAAGCCGTAGTGTTCGATGTAGTTGATGGCCTCCAGCAAGAACACCGCGTAGGCCGCTTGCACCAGCCAGAACAGCAGCGCCAGCGGGCCTAGCCAGGCTGTCAACACAGCCAGCCAAGCCACCTGCGCCACGCTGGCCCAGAGCAAGGGGCTTTGCGTCCATGTGCGGCGCAACTGGCGCAACTGCTGCAATTCCAGCCGCCACGCGCTGACCAGGCTACCGCCCAAAGTGCGTGGCAGAAAGCCCCACAAAGTTTCGCCCCGGCGCGCTGAAGCGGGATCGTCAAACGTGGCAGCGCGCGGGTGGTGGCCACGGTAATGCTCGACCATGAAATGCGCGTAGCACACGCTGGCCATCAGGCCCCAGCCCAGCACACGGTCCAGCTTCAGGCGCGAATGGCCCAACTCGTGCGCGAAGGTGATGCCCTGGCTGCCCGTGACTCCGCCCACACCCACCGCCAAGGCCACCACCGCGCCAGCACTGAAGCCTTGTGTGGCCACCAGCCAAAGGCCCCAGCCCAGCAGAGCGAACTGCAGCGGCACGTGCAGGCGAATGCACCAGCGGTGCCAGGCGGTGTGTGGTGCCGGGGCCGGTGAATGCTGCAAGACCGGCACACGTTCCAAGAGCGCCAGGCTGATCTGCCAGGTCAGCATCGCTACCCACGCCATCCAGGGCGAAAACCAGGCGGCTATTGCCACCGTCAGCGGCAGCGCCCATGCCAGGGCAAAGCGGTACTTCAAGGCTTCGTTCATGGCGCCATCATGCAAGGTGGCAAGGGCCTGGGCCTCCGGGATAATCCCGAGCATGAACCCTTTGCTGGCGCGCCTGCACCCCTACCCGTTTGAGCGTTGGCGCGAACTGACGGCTGGCGTGAAACCTGCGGCCCACCTCAGACCCATCAGCCTGGGCATAGGCGAGCCCAAACACGCCACACCGGCGTTGATTGAAGACGCGCTGATCAAAGCCCTGCCCGGCCTGTCGTCCTACCCCGCCACGCTGGGCGAGGTAGGCTTGCGTGAAGCCATCACCGGCTGGGTGCAGCGGCGCTATGGGGTGAGCTTGGATGTCAGCACCCAGGTGCTGCCCGTGACTGGCTCGCGTGAGGCGCTGTTTGCCTTTGCGCAAACGGTGATAGACCCCACACGGCCTGGTGCCACCGTGGTCTGCCCCAACCCGATGTACCAGATCTACGAAGGCGCGGCGCTGCTGGCCGGCGCACAAACCGCCTTTGTGCCCAGCCTGCCCGCGCGCAACTTCGCGGCCCACTGGGCGGCTGTGAACGCAGCCACCTGGGCGCACACACAACTGCTCTACGTCTGTTCACCCGGCAACCCCACGGGCGCGGTCATGCCTTTGTCGGAGTGGCAAACCCTGTTCGAGTTGAGTGACCGCCACGGTTTTGTCATTGCCAGCGACGAGTGTTACTCGGAGATATATTTTGGCGATCAAGCCCCGCTGGGCAGCCTGCAAGCGGCGCAGCAGTTGGGCCGCAGCGGCTTCAAAAACCTGGTGGCCTTCACCAGCCTGAGCAAGCGCAGTAACGTGCCTGGCTTGCGTTCGGGTTTTGTGGCTGGCGACGCCGCCTTGCTGAAGGCCTTCTTGCTCTACCGCACCTACCACGGCAGTGCCATGAGCCCGATGGTGCAACGCGCCAGCGCGGTGGCCTGGGGCGATGAAGCGCATGTGGTGGCCAACCGAGAGCTCTACCGCAGCAAGTTCGCCCAGGTCATGCCCGTCCTGAGCCCGGTGCTGGGCGTGAAACTGCCCGACGCCGCCTTCTACCTGTGGGCCGCCATCCCTGGCGACAAGAGCGCCGGAGTCAGCGACGAAGTGGCCTGGGCCCGCGGCCTGCTCGCTCAATACAATGTCAACCTGATGCCGGGCAGTCTGCTGGCCCGTGAATCGAATGGCCACAACCCCGGCGCTGGGCGCATCCGCCTGGCCTTGGTGGCCGGTGTCGATGAATGCCTTGAGGCTGCGCACCGAATCGTCTCTTACACAGAAAGCCTCGCATGAGCACCACCGGACTGCAACCCCTGATCGACCTGGCGTGGGAAAGCCGCGCCGAGATCTCAGCGCTCAACGCGCCCGAAGTGCGCAGCGCTGTCGAGCGTGTCATCAAAGACCTCAATGCCGGCCGCCTGCGCGTGGCCGAGCGGCGCGGCGTGGGCGACTGGCACGTCAACCAGTGGGTCAAGAAGGCCGTGCTGCTGAGCTTTCGGCTCAACGACAACCAAGTCATGCGCGCTGGCGACCTGGGCTTTTTTGACAAGGTCAAAACCAAGTTCTCGCACCTGGACGAAGCGCAAATGCGCGCCAGCGGCGTGCGCGTGGTACCGCCCGCCGTGGCGCGGCGTGGCAGCTACATCGCCAAAGGCGTGGTGCTGATGCCCAGCTACGTCAACATCGGCGCTTACGTCGACGAAAACACCATGGTCGACACCTGGGCCACGGTGGGCAGTTGCGCGCAGATTGGTAAGAACGTGCACCTGAGCGGCGGCGTTGGCATTGGCGGCGTACTCGAACCCTTGCAAGCCAACCCGACCATCATCGAAGACAACTGCTTCGTGGGCGCGCGCAGCGAGGTCGTCGAGGGTGTGATCGTCGAAGAAAACTCGGTCATCAGCATGGGCGTCTACATCGGCCAAAGCACCAAGATCTACGACCGCGCCACGGGCACGGTGACCTACGGCCGCATCCCTGCCGGCAGTGTGGTGGTGTCGGGCAACTTGCCCAGCGCTGACGGCAGCTACAGCCTGTACTGCGCCGTGATCGTGAAGAAGGTCGACGCGCAAACACGCGCCAAGACCAGCATCAACGAACTTTTGCGCGCCTGAATCCCACAAGGAACCCAGCATGGCCAACAACCTGGAACGTGTGCTGCGCCTGATGGCGGAGAAGACCGCGTCGGACGTCTACATGTCGGCCAACACGCCGATCCTGATCAAGATTCACGGCCAGATCTTGCAGTTGAGCGACCAGTTGCTCACCACCAACCAGACGCGCCAGTTGCTGGCCGAGTTGCTGGCGCCGCAGCAGATGGAAGAGCTGGAAGAAACGGGTGAGCTCAACGTCGGCATCAGCATTCCACGAGTCGGCAGCTTCCGTTTGAGCGCCTTCAAGCAGCGCGGCTCCATCGCCGCCGTGTTCCGCTGCATTCCTTTCATCATTCCCTCACTTGAGTCGTTAGGTGTGCCACCGCTGATGAGCCAGATCATCACCGACAAGCGCGGCCTGATCCTGATGGTGGGCGCCACCGGCACCGGCAAGAGCACCACGCTGGCGTCGATGATCGAGTGGCGCAACCAGCAGATGAGCGGCCACATCCTGACGATTGAAGACCCGATCGAATTTTTGTTCTCCAACAAAAAGAGCATCGTCAACCAGCGCGAAGTGGGCCGCGACACGCAGAGCCTGCAGATTGCGCTGAAAAACGCCCTGCGCCAGGCGCCTGACTGCATCTTGATCGGCGAAATCCGCGACCGTGAAACCATGAGCGCGGCGCTGTCCTACGCGCTGTCGGGCCACCTGGTGCTAAGCACGCTGCACGCCAACAACAGCTACCACGCGCTGGGCCGCATCTTGTCTTTCTATTCGCCCGAAGCGCGGCCCACGCTGTTGTCTGACCTGGCTGCGGGTTTGCGCGCCATCGTCTCGCAGCGCTTGCTGCGCGCCAATGCGGGCGGCCGCGTGCCAGCGGTAGAGACCATGCTCAACACCAAGCTGATCTCCGAGATGATAGAAAAGGGTGACCTGTCTTCGGTCAAAGAGGCGATGGAAAAGTCGCTGGCCGAAGGCTCGCAGACTTTTGAGCAGGACATCGCGCGCCTCATCAACGAAGGCATCGTCTCGCGCGACGAAGGCCTGTCGTATGCCGACTCACCCACCAACCTGTTGTGGCGTTTGCAGAATGACCAAGGCCCGGTGTCACGCGTGACCGTGAAGAAAGAAGAGCCCGAAGTGGCCACCTTCACCGAGATGACCTTCGATGTGCGGCCCGAGACCCACAACCAGGGCTCGCTGCCGCCTTGGGCACAGCACAAGTGAGCGCAGCGCTTCGTCTTGCTGAATCACTGATCGCCTGCCGTTCACTCACGCCGGCTGACGGCGGCTGCCAGGCCCTTCTCTCACAACGCCTGCAAGCGGCGGGCTTTGTCTGCGAACAGCTCGATGCCGGCCCCGACAGCAGCCGCGTCAGCAACCTGTGGGCCGTGCACAGCAGCGGCCGCCCCGGCCCATCGCTGGTGTTGGCCGGCCACACCGACGTCGTGCCCACCGGCCCCGTCGCGCAGTGGACCAGCGACCCCTTTGTACCCACGCACCGCGACGGCCGTTTGTACGGTCGCGGTGCCACCGACATGAAAACCGCCGTGGCCTGCATGACGGTGGCGGCCGAAGATTTTGTGCGCGCGCGGCCACAGCACAGCGGCACCGTCGCGCTGCTCATCACCAGCGACGAAGAAGGCCCGGCGCAGCACGGCACGCTGCACGCGGTGCAGGTGCTTGAGCAGCGAGGCATCAAGCTCGACGCTTGCTTGATCGGCGAGCCGACCTCGGTGGACCGGGTCGGCGACATGGTCAAGAACGGCCGGCGCGGCACGCTGTCGGCGCGCCTCGTGGTCAAGGGCGTGCAAGGCCACATTGCCTACCCGCAACTGGCGCGCAACCCCATTCACGACTTTGCGCCGGCGCTGGCTGAGCTGACCACCACACGCTGGGACGAAGGCAATGCGTTTTTCCTGCCCACCAGTTGGCAGGTGAGCAACATGCACGCCGGCACCGGCGTGGGCAATGTCATTCCGGGTGAACTGGTCGTGGACTGCAACTTCCGCTTCAGCACCCAGAGCACGGCGGCCTCGCTGCAAGCACGTTTTGTCGCCGTCTTGCAGCGCCACGGTGTGCAGCACGACATTGCCTGGACGCTGGGCGGCCAGCCCTTCTTGACACCACCGGGCAGCTTGCACGCCGCCTTGTCAGCCGCCATCCAGGCCGAGTTTGGGCTAACGCCAGAACTCAGCACTACGGGTGGCACGTCTGATGGCCGCTTCATGGCGCAAGTGTGCGCGCAGGTGATGGAGTTTGGTGTCAGCAACGCCAGCGCGCACAAGATCGATGAGTGGGTGGAGGTGGCCGCCATCGAGCCGCTGAAAAACACCTATCGGCGCACGCTGCAAGCCTTGCTGCCATGACCTTGATGGAACTGGTGGAGCAATCTGCCCAGCGCTTACAAAGCGCAGGTGTTGCCTTTGGTCATGGCACCGACAACGCCTTCGACGAAGCCGCCTGGCTGGTGCTGTGGAAGCTGGGCCTGCCGCTGGACGCGCTGGACCCACACGCCGCCGACGTGCTGGCCAATGCCGACATCGCCGCCGCCCAGACCTTGGTGGCAGAGCGCATCCGCACGCGCCGCCCCGCCGCCTATCTGACGGGCGAAGCCTGGCTGCACGGCGTGCCGTTTTATGTCGACGAACGTGTCATCGTGCCACGTTCGCTCATCGCCGAGCCCATTGTGGAAGGCACGCTGGATGCCTGGCTGTCAGAGCACACCCACCGTGTGCTGGACCTGTGCACCGGCAACGCCAGCCTGGCCGTGCTGGCCGCCATGGCCTGGCCCAGCGTGCACATTCAGGCCTGCGACATCAGCGCTGACGCGCTGGTGGTGGCGGCCAAGAATTTGCAGCGTCACGGCCTGGCTGACCGCATCACGCTGCTGCAAGGCGACGGACTGGCCGCAGCGCCCGGCCGCTACGACTTGATTCTGTGCAACCCGCCCTATGTCAACAGCCGAGCCATGGCTGCGCTGCCGCCTGAATTCAAGGCCGAGCCGCGCTTGTCGCTGGACGGTGGCCGCGACGGCATGGCCTTCATCCGCCCCCTGATGGCCCAGGTCCGCGACTACCTGTCACCGCACGGCGTGCTGGTGCTGGAGGTGGGCCACGAGCGCCAGCAGTTTGATGCCGCCTTCCCAAGACTGCCGGTGGTGGGCTTGCCCACCAGTGCCGGCGACGACCATGTGCTGCTCATCGAAGCGCGCCACCTGTCCCCATGATCACGCTCAGAAACATTACGCTGCGCCGCGGCACCAAGGTCGTCTTGCAAGGCGCCAACGTTACCTTGCAGCCGGGTGAAAAAGTCGGCCTCATCGGCCGCAACGGCGCGGGCAAGTCCAGCCTGTTTGCGCTGCTCACGCAGCGCTTGCAATCTGACACCGGCGACGTGGAAATTCCGCCGCGCTGGCGCGTGGGCGAAGTGGCGCAAGAGATGCCTGAGACCGAAGACGGCGCCACCGACTTTGTGCTGCAAGGCGACCAGCCGCTGCTGGCCGCGCAAAAGGAATTGGCCGCCGCTGAA
>JANNEX010000703.1:0-4520 GCA_031379155.1 Rubrivivax sp. | reverse complement strand
ACAAACGAGACAAGCTTGGCGCACACGGCACAAAGCTGTGGTGCGTACCACCCAAGGCAGAGACCATGAAGCACATCGCAAACCCTGAGCGCTGCCCGCGCACGCCGCCACTTTGGCTATGCACAGCACTGCTCTGCGCAGTGCTGGTGGCGTGTTCACGGCCTGGCGCCGACGCACCTGTGGGCGGCGACGCGTCGGCCTCGGTGCAAAAGCTGCACGCCGCTGCCGCACAAGCCGCCGACTTGTCTGACCCGGCCAGTTTTGCCGATGCCAAACGCGGCTTCATCGCGGCGCCCAAAGGGCAAGTCAAAGATGCCGCCGGCCAGGTGGTGTGGGACTACGACAGCTTCGCTTTTGTGCAGGGCGCAGCACCACCCACGGTGCACCCCAGCCTGTGGCGGCAGGCCCTGCTCAACAACCATGTCGGCCTGTTCAAGGTGGCTGATGGCATCTGGCAGTTGCGCGGCTTTGATCTGGCCAACCTCACCCTCATCGAAGGCAAGACCGGCTGGATCGTGGTCGACACCTTGACCTCGCGTGAGACGGCCACGGCAGCCATGGCCTTTGCGCGTCAGCACCTGGGCAACAAGCCAGTCTCGGCGGTGATCTTCACGCACAGCCATGCCGACCACTTTGGTGGCGCGTTAGGCGTCATCAGCGCCGAAGAAGCCAAAGCGCGCCAGGTTCCGGTGGTGGCACCCGTGGGCTTTATGGAAGAGGCGACGAGTGAAAACGTGCTGATGGGCGTGGCCATGGCGCGCCGCGCCGCCTACATGTACGGCAACCGCTTGCCCCGCAACGCCAAGGGCCTGGTCGACACCGGCCTGGGCAAGGCCGTGGCCTTTGGCCAGGTGGGGGTGCTGACGCCTACCGTGGTGGTGGACCAGCCCAAACAAGAGCTGATCATCGACGGCCTGCGTTTTATTTTCTACAACGTGCCAGGCAGTGAAGCGCCAGCAGAATTTGTCTTTGCGCTGCCCGATCTGCGTGCCTTTTGCGGCGCCGAGATGATGAGCCACACGCTGCACAACCTGTACACGTTGCGCGGCGCCAAGGTGCGTGACGCCACCAAGTGGGCGGGTTATCTCGACGCCGCGCTGCTGCAAAGCCAGGGCGCCGAAGTCGTCTTCAATCAGCACCACTGGCCGGTGTGGGGTGCTGAGCGCATCCGCCACTTCATCAGCCAGCAGCGCGACATCTACCGCTTCATCCACGACCAGACGGTGCGCCAGATCAACGCTGGCCTCACCGGGCCCGAGATTGCAGAAACGCTGACCTTGCCCAAGCCACTGCAAGACCACCTGAACCTGCGCGGCTACTACGGCACCGTGCGCCACAACGTGAAGGCCGTCTACCAGCACTACATGGGCTGGTTTGACGCCCACCCCGCCAACCTGGACCCCTGGCCGCCAGTGGAGGCGGGCAAGCGCTATGTCGAGTTGGCGGGTGGCGCCGACAAGCTGCTGGCGGTGGCGCAAAAGGCCTATGACGCGGGCGATTTCCGCTGGGCTGCTGAAGTGCTGAAACATGCCGTCTACGCCGACCCAAAAAACACCGCCGCCAAAGAACTGCTGGCACGCAGTTTTGAGCAATTGGGCTACGCGGCCGAGGCCAGCACCTGGCGCAACTTCTACCTCACCGGTGCGCTGGAATTGCGCAGCGGCGCGCCCGACAAAGGCCTGCCGCTGGATGCCTTGCTGGACATGCTGCAGCACACGCCCATCGAGCGTTTCCTGGAGCGCATGGCGGCCTCACTCATCGCCGCCAAAGCGGGCGACACGGAGTTGAAGATCAACCTCGTGTTCTCCGACCTGAATGAGAGTTATGTGTTGCACGTCAAAAACGCCGTGCTGCATCACCACAAGGCGCCAGCGGCGGCCGACGCCAACGCCACGCTCACGCTGACCAAGGCCTTTTTCCTGAAGATGATGACGGGGCAGGCCGGCGCGGCCAGCCTGCTGTTGTCAGACCAAGTCCAGGTCAGCGGCAGCCGCATAGACCTGGGGCGCTTTTTCACGCTGCTGGAAAAAGCGCCCGGGGTGTTTCCCATCGTCACGCGGTGACTTGACCGACTCACTTGACACGTTCGCCGGACCTGCCGTGTCAGCGCGGCGCGCGGGTCAAACGGGTCAAACGGTTCAAACTGATATCTTCGGCACCCCGCACCTGCCCGCCAAACTCAACCCGCATGAACCTGCGCCTGAAACTGCTGCTTGTGGCCACGCTGCCGCTGCTGCTGGCGTTTGGCCTCATTGCCGGTGTGCTGCACCAGCAGCAGGCCAATTTGTCGCAGCACCAAAAAGACCTGGTGCGCGGCGCCTACACCGAAGCCACACGCGCCGAGTTGCGGCACTACGTGGCGCTGGCGCTGAGCACCGTGAGCCCGCTGTACAACACCGGCCGTGATGACGAAGAGATCAAGCGCCTGGCCATTCAGCAACTGGTGAATCTGGACTACGGGCCCGACGGCTATTTCTTCCTCTACGACTACGCCGGCCGCAACCTGATGCACCCGCGCCAGCCCGAGCTGGTGGGGCGCAACCTGATTGACCTGCGCGACGCCGGCGGCCTGGCGGTCATCCGCGTCATGATCGAACGTGCACGCGCTGGCGGCGGCTTCGTCGAATACACCTGGAACAAACCTTCGGCGCAAACGCAAACGCCCAAGCTGGGCTATGTCACTGGGCTGGACCGCTGGCAATGGATGGTTGGCACCGGCATCTACACCGACGAAGTCGAACGCCTGATGAGCGCCCTGGACAGCCAGCTAGACAGCAGCTTGGCCACCACGCAGCGCTGGGTGGCCGGCGCAGCGGCCCTGGCGCTTGCGCTGGTGCTGGCCAGCGTGCTGGGCCTGTCCATCACCGAGCTGCGCGCGGCTGACGCCAAGCTCACGCTGCTGGCGCATCGCCTGGTGCGTTCACAAGAAGACGAGCGTGCGTGGTTGTCGCGCGAGCTGCATGACAGCACCAGCCAGACACTGATATCGGCCAAGCTGATGACCGAATCGGCCATCGAAGCTTTGCCCGAAGACGACCGCGCCGCGCGCCCCATGCTGCAGCGAGCGCTGGCGCGCCTGGGCGAAGCGCTGGACGGTGTGCGGGGCATCTCGCACCGCTTGCGCCCGGTTGAGTTGGACACCCTGGGCCTGAGCACGGCGTTGCGCCAACTGGGTGAAGAAAGCTGCGCCGCCGCAGGTGTGCACTTTGCGTTTGAGGCCCCCGCCGGTGAACCCACGGGGCTGCCCGATGAGGTGCGCACGACGCTGTTCCGCGTCGCCCAAGAAGCCCTGGCCAATGTGCTCAAACACGCCGGTGCACAGCAGGTGCGCATGGCCCTGGACGGCGGCAGTGCTGGCGTGAGCCTGACGCTGCAAGACGACGGCTGCGGCTTTGACCCGCAAGCCGTGGCCCAGCATCCCAAGCAGGGCATAGGCCTGCGCAACATGCGCGAAAGGCTCAGCGACGTGGGCGGCAGCTTTGAAGTCAGCGCCAGCAGCCAGGGCACACGCATCGTGGCCCAGGTGCCGCGCCTGGCCCTGCAATGGCGCGCCAAGACCGCATGAAAACCACCACAGACTCTGCTCAAGCGCGCACTGACGCACCCATTCGCGTGCTGCTGGTGGACGACCACCCGCTGGTGCGCGAAGGCCTGAGCGCGCGGCTGCTGTCGGTGCCCGACATTGAAGTGGTGGGCGAAGCCGCTGATGCGGCTGCTGCCCTGCTGCGCGTGGATGAATTACTGCCGCAAGTGGTGCTGACCGACATCGGCATGAAAGGCATCAACGGCATCGAGCTGACACGCCTGCTGCTGGCGCGCCAGCCGCAGCTCATCGTGCTGGTGCTGAGCATGTACGACAACGTCGAATACGCGCAGCAGGCCATGGCTGCCGGTGCGCGCGGTTATGTGTTGAAGGATTCACCGTCGGCGGAAATTTTGGCCGCCATCCGCGCCGTCGCTGCGGGCGGCACCTACCTCAGCCCGGCCTTGGCGCAGCGCCTCTTTCGGGCGCCGACGCCACGAGTTCAGCTGTCTGAACGTGAGCAAGAAATCCTTGTCCTGCTGGGCCAGGGCCAGTCGAGCAAACACATTGCGCGCGCGCTGGATATTGGCGTGCGCACGGTGGAAACGCACCGCCAAAGCATTCGCCGCAAGCTTGACCTGGCGGGCCAGGCCGAGCTCATTCGCTACGCGGTGGAACACGCACGCAGCGGGCCTGCTGTGCGCTGAGTCTTGGGTCTGGCAGGTGTCGCGTTTCTGCCGGGTAAGCCGGTTAAGTCGGGTTATCCAGTACGTAATGCCGCGCAGAGCGCTTGCGTAGTGCCACAGAAGCCAAGCCTTGCGCGGGTGGGCAACATGCATGGCAGTCCGCAGTGCACCTTGCCTGTGGCCATGCATCCCAGACAGGAGACAAGCCATGCATCCCAACTTTCGCACCCTGGCCACTTCGGTGACCCTTGCCCTGGCGGCGTTCGCGGCCCACGCCGCCGACCCCATCAAGATCGGCGTCAACGGCCCCT
>JANNEX010000298.1:0-13382 GCA_031379155.1 Rubrivivax sp. | reverse complement strand
GAGTTGGTATTCACGGCCCAACGCCGCCGTGCTGCCCGCCGTGGGCGGCAGCGCCAACAGCTACGGCGTGAGTGACCTGCACGGCCTGGTGTGGGAATGGGTGGAAGACTTCAACGCCCTGTTCATTGCCGGCGACAGCCGCACCCAGGGCGACCCCGACTTGCTGAAGTTTTGCGGCACGGGTCCGCTCAGCGTCCTTGACCGTGACAGCTATGCCGTGCTCATGCGCATCGCGCTGCTGTCTTCGCTGGGCGCGGCCGACACCACAGGCAATCTGGGCTTTCGTTGCGCACGACCGGCGCTGGGTGGCACACCATGAAGCCCCTGTGCCTGTCACGCCGCAGGGCACTGCTGCTGTCAGCCAGTCTCTGCCTGCCTGCTATTGGCGTTCAAAGCGCGCAGCCCGCTTTACCCGGCAGCTCTGTCTACCAGCTAAGACCACCCCTCACCGACCAGAACGGCCAGGCTTTCGACATCGCTTCGTTGCGTGGCCAGCCCGCACTGGTGAGCATGTTCTACGGCTCTTGCGACATGGTCTGCCCGATGATTTTCCAGACCATTGCGCAGACCCTGCAAACACTGCCGGCCAGGGACAGAGCGCGTGTGCGTGTGTTGATGGTGAGTTTTGATCCAGCGCGCGACAGCGTGGCTGTGCTCAAGCAACTGGCGCAGACGCATGAGTGCGACGCGCAGTGGACGCTGGCGCGCACCGATGAGGACCAGGCGCGTTTGCTGGCCGCTGTGCTGGGGGTGCAGTACCGGCGACTGCCCAGCGGCGAATTCAACCATTCCAGCACCGTCTTGCTGCTGGATGCACAAGGCCGCATCGTCGCGCGCTCGGGCTTGCTGGGCCGCGTTGACCCTCTGTTGCTCAGGGCGCTGCAAGCCCAGTTGCTGCCACGCAGCTGAACCTGGCCGAGGTTCAGAAACTCGGCAGCGTGGCCAGCGACACCTTGCCTGCGGCCACGTCGGCCATGATCTGCGCGCGTTGCTCCCAACCGCGCAACTTGCCGGGGTTGAGTAGCCCTGCAGGGTCAAAGCGCAGCTTGGTGGCCACCACGTCGGGGTTGACCTGGCCTTGTTTGCCGTCTTCGACGATGTAGACATGCGGGTTGGCGATGTAGACGCCGTGCTCGCGGTGGATTTGCATGACCTGGTTCAGGCGCTCGTCGCTGGCATAACGCACCAGTTGCAGGCCAGAGCAGTTCATGGCGCCTTCTTTGCTGCGGATGAATTCCAGGTGCACCAGCACTTCATCACCCAGCAGCGCGCGCAGCTTTTTGGCCTGCTGCACATGCGCTCCGGCCTGGAAGCCGCTTTGGATGTAGGTCAGGCCCTTGTCCACCTTCATGGCATGCAAGGTGGTGTGGTTCCAGGTGTATTCGACGATGGTGCGATTGCTGGCCTTGACCTCGGCCGCCGTCTTGCGGTAGCTCACGCTGCCACTGAACTCAGTGATTAGCTGCAACAGCGCGGCCTCGGCGTTGTGGGCCACCAGCACCAGCACGGCGTGGCTGCCGGCGCGCATGCTGCCCTTGAGCAGCGGCGTGGCGGCCAGCAGCAAATCAGGGATGGGCGCGGCCAGCAGCGTGACGCTCTTTTTCACGATGCCGGGTGCGCTGGCCAGGGCGTCGCCAAACTCAATCGCCGCATCAAAGCTGTCGAAACAGACGATGGTTTCCAGCCAAGGGTGGGCCGGGGCCAAGGCCACTTCCAACTCCAGCACCAGACCGTTGGTGCCGTAGACGTGGTGCAGCAGCAGCGCTTGCGGGGCACGCAATTCCACCCGCTTGGGCACGGGCTCTATGCTCATGGCGCGCACGCCCAGCACGTTGCCGTTGCTGGCCAACGGCCCGTAGTTGATGCTGCCCACACCGCCAAAACCGCCGCCGTACAGGCCACCCAGCGTGGCGCTGCGAAAGGTGCTAGGCACGCAGCGCAACTCATAGCCATCAGGCTGAGTGGCCTTGTCCATCTCCATCATGCGAATGCCGGCCTGCGCGCGCGCCACGCCACCTTCGCACCACAGCAGCTTGTTGTAGGCCGAAAGGTCAAGGATGACGCCGCCGTGCAGCGGCACGCACTGGCCGTAGTTGCCGGTGCCGCTGCCACGCGCGGTGATGGGCACACCTTGCTGTGCGCAGGCGGCCACCACGGCGCTGATTTCTTCTTCGCTCTTGGGCCGCGCCACGGCGTGCGCGCGCAGGCCTTCGAGCTGGCGCTTGAGCACGGGGCTGAACCAGTAGAAGTCCTGGCTCAGGCGTTCGACACGGCCGTCGGTGATCCACTCAATGCTGCTCAGTGACTGAGTGATGGCCAGCGTGCGCGCGGCCGTGATTGCGGGGTCAAAACTCATGCCAACATCGTTTTCACAAAGGCGGCTGAATCGGCGCGCAACTGCGCCATGTCCAGGCCGGGAATCTGGTCGTTTTCGACCACGATGCGGCCCTGCACCAGCGCGGCACGCAAGGTGGGCCGGCCGCCGCTGGCCACGGGTGCGATGGCCGGGTCGTGCAGGCCAAAGTGGCGCGGCTGGTCCAGGTCGTAGACGGCGATGTCGGCCGCCATGCCGACTTGCAGCGTGCCCACACCGGCCAGCCCCAGCACGCGCGCGCCACCAGCGGTACCGATGTGCACGACATCTTCCACCGTCATAGCGCCCGCATGGCCACCCGGCTGTCCTGCGCGTATGCCGGAGCGCGGGTCAGCCCTGTGCATCAACCACGCGGCATGCGCCTCGCTGGCCATGTCGGCCGCTTCATTGCTGGCCGCGCCGTCCACCGCCAGGCTAACGGGCACGTTCAGGGCCATGGCCTGCGCAATGCGCGCAATGCCACTGCCCAGGCGCGCATTGCTTTGTGGGCAGTGGGCGATGCCGGTTTGGGTGCTGGCACACAGCTGCAATTCCGCATCGTTCAAATGCACCATGTGCGCGTACCAAACATCCTCGCCCACCCATTCGTGGTCGGCCACAAACTGCATCGGCGAACAGCCATGCACCTCTTGCGCCCAGCGCACGTAGTCGTGCGTTTCGCTCAGGTGGCTGTGCAGCCGAATCCCCAAGCGCCGCGCTTCACGCGCCATGGGCTTGAGGTGTTCTGGCTTGCAGCTCCAGTTGGGTGTGGTGATGGCGCTGACGATGCGCCGCATCGCCATCGCGCCTGGGTCATGAAAGCGGCGCACATCGTGCTCGATGCTGGCCAAAAAGCCTTCCAGCGCTTCCGGCGCCACTTGCGGCGGCGCGGCCTGGTCGGTCATGGCGCGGGCTTGGGTCTGGCCACCCCGGCACAGCACAAAGCGCAGGCCCAGCTTGTCGGCTTCGTCGAACACGGCGGCTGACGCATCGAAAGGCATGCCCGGGTAGTAGTGGTACTGGTGGTCGGCCACCGTCGTGCAGCCCGACAGCAGCAATTCCACCAGGCCCACACGCGCGGCCAAACGCAATGCGGCTTCGTGGTCAAAGTGTTTGCGGTAGGCCACAGGCACCGCCGCCAGCCAGGGCACCAGGGCCAGGTTGATGCCGGCCGGGATGCCTTTGAGCAGGCTCTGGAAAAGGTGGTGGTGGGTGTTGATCCAGCCGGGGTAGATGACACAGCCGCGCGCGTTGATCACCTTCTCACCGGGCAGCGCTGGCAACTTGCCAATGGCCGTGATGACGCCGCTGCGCACGCGTACATCGGCGCCTGTTCGGCTGCGCATGGCGCCGCCGGCCAGGCCCGTCCACAGATGGTCGGCGCCTTGAATGAGGCAATCAGTCATGGTGTGTTTCGCTCTCGTGCCAGGAACCCAGCGCCCATTGGGACAGCAGCGACATCAGCGCAAACAGCAACACGCCGGTGAAGGTAATGAGCACCAGCGCGGCAAACATGCGCGGGATGTTGAGCTGGTAGCCGGCTTGCAAAATTTGATAGGCCAGCCCGGTGCCGGTGCCGCCCGTGCCAGCGACGAATTCAGCCACCACGGCGCCGATCAAGGCCAGGCCGCTGCTGATGCGCAGGCCGCCAAAAAAGTAGGGCAACGCAGAAGGAATGCGCAGCCGCAGCAGCGTCTGCACCCGGGTCGCGCGATTGAGCTTGAAGTAGCTCATCAAGCCAGGATTGACGCTGCGCAAACCCAGCGTGGTGTTGGCGATGATGGGGAACAGTGCCACCAGCGTGGCGCAGATCACCAGCGACGCCGTGGGGTTCTTGACCCAGATGATGATGAGCGGCGCAATGGCCACGATGGGCGTGACTTGCAGCAGCACGGCGTAGGGGAACAGCGCCGTTTCAATGACGCGGCTTTGCACAAAGGCGAAGGCGATCAACACGCCCAGCAGCACGGCGCAGCCAAAGGCGAAGAGCGTGATCTTCAGCGTCACCAGCAGCGCGCCAAAGAGCAGCCCCGCGTCGCTGACCATGACCTCGGCCACGCGCAGCGGGCTGGGCACCAAGAACGGCGGCAGCTTGAAGTAGACGACCAGGCCTTGCCAGGCGGCAATCAGCAGCACCGCCACCGCTGCCGGCCACAGCACCTGCTGCGCTTGTGTGGTGTCTGAACCGCTCATGCCAAGGCCTCGTCCACGTTGGCATCACTGGCGCGCAAGAGGCTGTCTTGCAGCGTCTTGGCGTACTGGCTGAAGCGTGTGGAAACCCGAAACTCGGGCCCGCGTGGGTAGGGCTCGTCAATCAGCACTTCATCAACGATGCGCCCCGGCCGAGCGGCCATCACCACCACCCGCTGCGACAGATAAACGGCTTCGTAGATGCTATGGGTAACGAAGATGACGGTGAGCTTTTTCTGCGCCCACAGCGCCAGCAGGTCAGCGTCCAGGCGGTTGCGCGTGATCTCGTCCAGCGCGCCAAAAGGCTCGTCCATCAGCAACAGTTGCGGTTCGGTCACCAGGCCGCGCGCGATGGACACGCGCATCTGCATACCACCACTCAGCTCACGCGGCAGGGCCCGCTCGAACTTGTCCAGGCCCACGCCTTGCAAGGCGCTGCGCACTCGCGCATCGGCCTGTTCACGTGGCACGCCAGCCAGTTCGAGCGGCAGGCGCACATTGCCCATGACACGCGCCCAGGGCATGAGCGTGGCTTCCTGGAAGACGAAGCTCAAGCGATGGCCGCTGCTTTCCACCTGGTCCACGGGCTTGCGCCAGAGCAGCAATTTGCCGTCAGTGGCTTGCAGCAAACCGGCGACCATTTTCAGCAGCGTGCTTTTGCCGCAGCCGCTGGGGCCCAGCAGGGTGATGAACTCGCCCTCGCCCACCGTCAGATTCACGGGCAACAGGGCTTGTGTGCCGTTGGGGTAGGTCTTTTCTGCGGACAGGACTTCGACGGCGGGGACAGCTTCGGCTTTCATCATGCAAGGGCTTGAGAAACGGGTTAGGCAACGGTCGTGCGGCGGTACATCTCAACCAGGTGTTCGCCAGCGGTCATGGGGGCGTAGCGCGACGGATTGCCGGCGCTGACGCAAGAGGCCAGCGGCGCTATCACCGCTTCGGCGTCGAGGTCAAAGAAGTAGGCGATGGACCAGCGGTCCTTACCACTCAAGCGGTTGATGACGCGGTGCGGTGTCGAGCGCCAGCGGTCATTGGTCCAGCGCTGCATCATGTCACCGGCATTGACGACAAACGCGCCTGGCAAGGGCTGCACGTCGATCCAATCGCCCTGCAGACTTTGCACCTGCAAGCCACCCGCGTCGTCTTGCGCCAGCAGCGTCAGCGCGCCCCAGTCGGTGTGCGCGCCGCAGCCTATCTGCCCCGACGCAGCCTGCGCGGGTTGCGGCGGGTAGTGAAGCAAACGCGTGGTACAGGTGGGGTGCTGCATGAAGGGGTTGAAGTGGCCGGCGGGCAAATCCAGTGCCAACTCGAACAAACCCATCAAGCGCCGAGCGAGTGCTTGCATGTGGCTTGAATAGGCATCGCAGGCCGCGCGAAAACCCGGCACGCTGACTTCATCCGGCCACTGGTTGGGGCCTATGCTGGCCTGGCCCAGGTAGAAGCTTTCTTTCACATCGGGCGGCTGGCCGGGGTCGAGTGCTTGCCAGCCTATCGGATCAAAGCCACGCTTGAGCGGCCAGCCGTTGATGTGCCAGCGCTCTTTGACCCCGTGCGGCAGCGCAAAGAAGCGGTGGCCGGCGTCAAAGGCCGCAGCCACAAGGGGTGCGCTCACGCCGTGGCCGCTGATGCAGAAGAAGCCGTCAGTGCGCAGCGCTTGGTCTATGCGTTGCGCCTGTGTGGCGGCCAACCCCGCTTGCAGGTCAATGAGTGGAAGACCCACAACGGCGGCTCAAGGCAGAACCTTGATGTCCTTCACAAACTGCGTCGTGTAGGTTCTTTTCACGTCCACCTTGGCGGGGTCGACCAGCTTGTAGGCCACCATCATGTCGAAGGTCTTTTTCATGCGCTCGTCGGTCACGATGCCCGCACCCATCCTGGCCGCGTCGCCTCCAAACACCATGCCGGTTTCATTGAGCAGCTTGATGCCATGCGCAATCCTGTCGTCGGTCATGTTGGGGTTGTCCTTTTTGATCAGCGCGTTGCCCGGCGTGGGGTCGCCGCGCAGGTAGCTCTTCCAGCCTTCCATGCTGGCTTTGACAAACGCGGCCACGGCCTTGGGTTTTTCACGCACCGAGCTTTCCATGCACACGATGGTGGTGCTGTAGGGCGGCCAACCATGGTCTGACAACAGGAAGACGGTGGGCTTGAACTTGGCTTCTTTTTCAATCGCATACGGCTCGCTAGACAAGTAGCCCTGCTGCACGACGTTTTTGTCGGCCACAAAGGGCTGAATGTTGAAGGTGTAGGGCCGCGCCTGTGATGCGTCCAGCTTGTACTGCGCCATCAGCCAGGGCCAATAGGTGGTGTTGGCCGCCGCGCTGATGAGAATGGTCTTGCCCTTCAAGTCTTCGAGCTTGTTGACCACACCGGGGTGGCCAATCAACACCTGCGGGTCTTTCTGGAAGGCTGCGGCCACGGTGACCGAGTTGATGCCCTGCTCCCAGCCCTTGATGGTTTGCATGTCATAGCCCATCACGCAGTCGGTCTGGCCTGCGGCCAGCAACTGCATGATGTTGACCTGCGGGCCACCCATGCGGATGGTCACGTCCAGGCCTTCCTTTTTGTACAGGCCGGTGGCCAGCGCCTGATAAAAACCGCCGTGTTCGGCCTGCGCATACCAGTTGGTGGTGTAGCTGAATTTTTCTTGCGCTTGTGCGGCAAATGCCAGCCCCAGGCTGGCGGCCAACAAGGCCAAACGTGTCTTGCAAAGCATCAGAACTCCTTGGGAAATTGGGGAATGCAAATCAATGAGTCAGCAAAGCCTGTGCCACCTTTCGGTGCGGCCGGCAGCGTCACGACGCCCCCGCAATGTCGCAAGCATGGTGCGCCTTGCCCCAGGATTGTTCATCACGCGCCAACCAGTGCATGTGAAACAAGTCTGTGATGCCCTGAGCCCAGCTCTCGGCCAATGAATCCAGGATGACCTGGCCTTGTTCGGGTGTGGCGGGCAGCGGGTCGCCGATGATGCCGCTATCGCCAAAGTCACGCGCCGTCCAGGCGCAGGCCGGGCGGCCGTCGGATGACAGCACTTTGCTGGGGAATTCCGGCGCGTAGTTGGCCACCGCCTTGTCCATGTGCACGGTGTTCGGCGCCAGCGCCATCATGATGGCTGTTTCTGCATGGCCGGCGTGCATGGACAGGCGCTTTTCGCGATCAGTCATGAATTGCCCTGCGGCATGTGGCACACGCCAGGTGAAGTGCGGCAGCACCACGTAGTCGCCATGGCGCAGACGCAACTCACGCGCTGCCATCTCCATGACCTGCGGCTGGCCGCCGTGGGCGTTGACGATGAGCAACTTCCTAAAGCCCATCCTGTACACCGACTCACCGATCTGCGTCACGGTGTCCAGCAGCGTCGTGCCTTCAATCGTGACCGTGCCCGGAAAGTGCAGGTGTTCGTCGCTTTTGCCGACGCTGATAGGCGCCAGCGCAAAGGCCAGCACGCTGGATGGCAGGCGCGCCAGCGCGTGGCCCACCACGCCGGCGGCGATGACGGTATCCACCGCGCAAGGCAGGTGCGGGCCGTGCTGTTCGGTGCTGCCAGCAGGCAACACGATGACGGTGTTGGCCTTGTCGGGCAAGGCTGCAATCTCGGTCCAGCTCAGGTAGGCCAAGAATCGTTCAGGTGGGCAGTAGCCGTGCAACATGGGGGTTAGCCTTTCTGCCCTGAAGACGCCAGTGGCAAGTAGGCGGTGGCTTCCACCTCGATCAGAATGTCGGCCGTGGGCAGCATGGCGCTGACTTCGACCACCGTGGACACCGGCAGCGCATCGGTGAAAAACAGCTTCCTCACACGGCTGTAGTGTGGGAAGTGGTGCAGGTTCTTGAAGTACTGCACCAGCTTGATCACATCGCTCATCTGGCCACCCGCGTCTTGCACGGTGGCACGGATGCGGTCCAGCACAAACCAGCTTTGCGCCAGGATGGGGCCTTCTATGATGTCGGTGCTGAATTCGCCCGTTTCACCCAGCAGCGCGCGCGCCTCGGCGGGGATGTCGGCGTAGCCCTTGACGATGAGCTGGCTGGCCGGGTTGACCGCAATCACGCCGGACAAAAAGATGAAGTCGCCAGCCCGGCGCCAGGCAGCGTACTTCGCCAAAGGTTGGGCCACGGGCATGGGGACGGATGGCGGGCACGCGAAAGGCCGCGTGCCCGGGATGATGCCGCAAGGCGGCCGGCATTCAAGCCGACATTCAAGCCGGCACTGAAACGCTTTAGAAAGCGCCAGCCGCGTCCAGCAGCTTGGGCATGGTGTAGTCGGCGTCGTCCTTGACGCCGCTGGCACTGGCCCAGGGCACCCAGCGCGGGTGCTGACGCAAGAAGCTGTGGCTGTCGGCCAGGATGAGGCCGATCAAGGTCTCGGCCACGATGCGTCCACCCACGGGGCCCAGGCGCGTGCCGATCAGGTTGGCCGCGTCGCCCTTGAGATTGGCCTTCTTCACGGCGTCAAGCCACTGCGCATTGGACTCGGCCAGGATGTAGGTCCACAGCGGGGTGTTGAAGGCCAGGTTGGGCGCCACTTGAGTGATAGTGCGCGCTTCCAGCTCGTCGCCATCCATGGCCGCTTTGCCGATCAAAATTTGCGCCGGCTTGAGCGGTGTCAGGCCCATGGCGCGTGCAACGTCCTGGCCCGAAGGCAGGCCCATCATGTTGCCTCGGCGCAGGTTGCGCAGCGCCAGGTTGGGCAGCGTACCGGGCTTGGCCTTGGCTTGCAGGTTGTCTTTGGTGATGCGGTCAGGCGGCGGCACCGTGTCCGAGAACTCGGGCAAAAAACCCAGCGGGTTGACCAGTGAGCTGTCGATCTTGTAGCTGGGCTGCACACGCGCTTTGCCCTGGTGCAGCTTGTCGGTTTCGCCGAAGAACAGCTTCCAGTCTATGCCCCATTCGGCCGGGAATGACTTGAAACCGTTGAGCGCACGCGCGGCCACGCCGGCAAAGATCAGGTGGCGGCCTTGCAGCGCCGCGTCTTCACCCAGTGCCGGCCCACCGTCATTGAGCACCGTGTTCAGGCGGTAGATGGGCCGCACCATGGCGTGACCAAAACGGTAAGCGGCGGCCGAAAATTCAATCGGCATGAAGGCTTCGTTGCGGTGGTGAAAGAAGTGCAGTTGGTCTGGGTGCTCAAAGATGGACTGGCGCGCCAGGAAGTGCGGCAGCACCGCCTTGACCATGTCGCGGCCACAAATTTTTTGCAGGAAGTCGTTGATGACCACGTACTGGTAGTGCCAGCGCACCTGCTGCTGTACCGCCTCGAACGAGGCGCTGGGCGGCATCAGGTCGACCAGGCGGTTGTGAAAGCGCAGCATGGCGCCGTGCAACTGGCTGACGATGACGTTTTCGTCATTGCGCTTGTCGCCAATCACGGCACGGTCATTCAGGCGCGGCAGGTCGCGCGCGGTGGACGGCACACCGCCGCGGGTCAGCGGGCGGCCCAGTAGAAATTTGGCCGCGCGTGTCTTGTCCGACGTGTCGTACATGTAGGGCTGGTCATCGGGGCCACGGCCGTACAGGCTGTCCAGGTCCAGGCGTGGCGTGCGAAAGTCGGTCAGCGCTTCGGGGTCATTGAGCTTGTCCATGCTGCTCATCGGGTCGAAGGTGATGTCGTGGTCGATGAACTGGCCCAGGTAGGTGTAGCCGGCCGGGATGTCGAAGTTTTCTTCGCCGTCGATTTCTTCTTCGGGTGCCGCCGTGGGCTTGCCTGAATCGGTCATTTCAGGCTTGGACAGCATGGCGTCTTCGGCCGCCAGCTTGGCCAGGTCTTCGTCGGCAAACTCGGCCGCCGGCAAGCTGCGGAACATGCGGCCAAAGCGGCCGTCAAACTGGCTCGACTGCTTGGGTGAATTGGCGCCGCGCACGCCGCCATGAAATTGGGTGGATTGCTTCAAGCTGCTCTTCCTTGGGTTGCACGCCAGGCAGCAAAGCGCCACCCGCGAAGAGGCCGACTGTAGTCAGCAACCCTGCGGCTGAACATCACTATTGCTAGGGACGACCAGGGATGCCAGGGAAGTTAGGGACGTTAGGAACGAAGGCGGCCCAGCACAGCGCGTATGCGCGCCATGAAGGCCGCACGTTCATCCGCCGTCACATGGTTCATGTTGTGCAGCTGCAGCCACTGCATGCGGCAGCGTTTGGCGTACAGGGGGCGCAGGCCTTTCATGAACAGGCTGCGGCCTGGGTCGCCAATCAGCTTCAGCCACCACCAGGGCGAGCCCGAGGTGGTGATGCCCACAAAGAGCTTGATATTGCGCAGCTCGCCGCCAATCGTGCGCTGCTTGGCCGTGGCAATGCGAAAGCTCACGCCGGGCAGCCAGACTCTTTCCAGCCAGCCCTTGAGCATGGCCGGTGGGCCGTAGAACCAAGTCGGGTAAATGGCCACCCAACCGTCGGCCCAGCGCAGGGCGTTCACATGCGCAGCCACACCCGCGATGTTGCTGGCGGTGTGGCTGAGGTAGGTGCTTTTTTCTGCCGCGCTGAAGACCGGGTTGAAGCCCTCGGCGTAGAGGTCGATCTGGCGCACCTCATGCCCCGCTGCTTGCAAGGCCTGCACGGCTGTGTCGCGCAGGGCGGCGCCATAACTGTCGACATCAGGGTGACAGAAGACCAGCAGCAGTTTCATGTCAGCAGCTTCATGTCGGCAGTTTCAAAGCTGGCCACCTGCAATGCCCAGCACCTGCTCGTCCCAGGCGCGCACCTTGCCCGGGTTCATGAGGCCCAGTGGGTCAGCCAACTTTTTGAAGTCGAGTTGCGCCGTGTCGACCTGCTTCATGCCGCCGTCTTCCAGCACCCAGGTGTGAGGGTCAAAGATGTGGCAGCCGTCGGCTTCGAAGCTGGCCATCAACTCAGTCAACTGGGCTTCGTCAAAGTAGGGCACCAAGGGCAGCGCAAAAGCCACCAACTGGCCACCGGCCTGGCTGAACTCGTGGTGCATAAACACCTCATCACCCAAGCGCTGCATCTGGCGCGCCACCAGGGCAGGGTCAAGCGGCGCGGGGTAGGCCACTTGCAGATAGGTCACGCTGCGCTCGCTCTTCAGCGCTTCCAGCGTGGTGTGGTTGTAGGCGCATTCAGTGGCTGAGGGCAGGCCGTGCGCCATCAACTCGGCTTCGCTGCCCTGCACCACCACGCGCCCGCCCATGGCTTGTGCAAGCTGCGCGTAGGCCGCGAGCGTGGCGGGCGAGACTTGCGCAAACATGGCGTCGGCGTCTTGCAAATGTTGGCGCAGGCCTTGGTAGTAGGGCGTGATGCGGCGTTCCACCGCGCTGAGCTGGAAGACGTCGATGTGGCTGCGGTCGGCCAGTGCTGCGGCAGCGGCGGCCAGGCCGAAGCGCAGCACATCGTCGTAGCGCTCAAACAGCGTGATGGTGTGCTGCCAGTCCACCCATGCCGTCAGCGCCACATCGACTTCGGTGATGACGCCGTTGCTGCCGTAGGCGTGGTGGGCCTTTTGGATATCAGCGCCTTGCAGCTCAATGAGTTGCGGTGGGTCTTGCAGGGTCACGATCTGCAAGCGCCGCACATTGCCCACATCAGCCAGGATGCCGTGGCGGATGCTGCCTATGCCACTGTGGCCGCCAGCGATGAAGCCGCCCAGCGTGGCGATGCGTTCGGTGCTGGGCCACATGCGCAGTTGCTGGCCGCTGGCGCGCGCGGCCCCGTTCACGTCGTGCAGCAGCATGCCGGCTTGCACGCTGGCCCAGCCGTCATTCAGATGCAAGAGCTGGTTCATGCCGCTCATGTCCAGCGTCAGCCCACCCCACAGCGGCACACACTGGCCGTAGTTGCCAGTGCCACCGCCGCGCACGGTCAGCGGCACGCGGTGCTGCACGCAAGCCTGCGCGATGCGCAGCACATCGGCCGTGCTGCGGGCGTGCACCACGGCGTCGGGCCGGCGGCCTTGCAGCGCCCGGGCCAACACGGGGCTGTACCAGTGGTAGTCGGCAGCGGCACGGTTGCAGTCGGCTGCGTCGAAAGACAGCTCCATGCCCGCCAGGCTGTGGGCCAGGGCTTGCATGTCAAAACGGTCACCGGGATGGAAGGGCAGTGGCGGTACAGCAGCGCTCATGGCCGGCTATTGTGTGGGCGCGGCTTGAGCGTGCGAACAACATGCGAACATCACGCCGCACAGCTCAGGAGCCCCCCATGCCCACCATACACGTCGAACTTTTCAGCGGCCGCACGCTGGAGCAAAAGCGCGCCCTGGCGCTAGCCCTGACCGACGCCACCGTCAAGACCCTGGGCGGGTCGGCCGACAGCGTCGACGTCATCTTCAGCGACGTGCAGCGCCACGACTGGGCCACCGCCGGTGTGCTGTGGAGCGACAAGGCCGCAGCGCCACCCGCCAAACCATAGGCCCGCCATGGCCAAGACCTTGCTCATCCGCCACGCGCGGCTGTTGGTCACGCACGACGCGCAGCGGCGAGAAATTGCAGACGGTGCCGTCTTCATCCGCGGCCCGGCCATCGAAGCCGTAGGCCGCAGTGCTGAACTGCCCGACACGGCCGACGAAATCGTCGACGCGCATGACCAGGTCGTGCTGCCTGGCCTGGTCAACACCCACCACCACATGTTCCAAACGCTGACCCGCGCCGTGCCCGCCGCGCAGGACAACGAACTCTTTGGCTGGCTGCAAACCTTGTATCCCATCTGGGAAAGGCTAACGCCTGAGATGCTGCACGTCAGCACCCAGCTCGCCATGACCGAGCTGCTGCTGTCAGGCTGCACGACCAGCAGCGACCACCTCTACCTCTTCCCCAATGGCTGCCGCCTGGACGACACCCTGCACGCCGCCGCTGAAGTGGGTCTGCGCTTTCACGCCGCGCGCGGCGCCATGAGCGTGGGC
>JANNEX010000282.1:0-3068 GCA_031379155.1 Rubrivivax sp. | reverse complement strand
CGTGGAGGCCGCTTCTTCCACCGGCGGACAGATCACACCGCCGGTGCTGGGCGCGGCGGCTTTTTTGATGATCGAATTTTTGTCGGTGCCCTACCAGACCATCATCATCGCCGCTGCGGTGCCAGCCTTCATGCACTTCTTCGGCGTCTTCATGCAGGTGCACTTCGAGGCCAAACGTTTTGGCTTGCGTGGCCTGACCGAAGAAGAAATGCCCAAGCTGGGCCAGAGCTTCAAAGAGCGCTGGCCGACGCTGATACCGCTGCTCTTGTTGATCGCCATTCTGGTGACGGGCCGCACGCCTTACCTGGCCGCTTTCACCGGCATCAGCTCTTGCGCCATCGTCGGCCTGTGTACGCGCACCAAAGACAACACGGCCGCGCACTGGGGGCTGATGCTGGGCCTGCACGCGGCGTTGCTGGTGCTGGTGTTTGGTGGCATCGAAAGCACGCAGATCAAGCTGGCGATATTCGGCGCTGCGCTGATGGCCACGCCGCTGTTGCTCAAGGCTTTCAAGGTGCAGGGCCGTGTGGGCACGCCGGCCATGGTTGAGGCCTTCAGCACCGGCGCCAAGTACGCGCTGGCCGTGGGCGCAGCGGCGGCCACGGTGGGCTTGGTGATTGGTGTCGTCACGCTCACCGGCGTGGGCTTCAAGCTGTCCAGCATCATCACTGGCGCGGCGCAAGCCGTGTCGGGCGGCGTGGGCAGTTTTGTGCCGGCGGCGTTGATGAGCCAGCAGTCGCTGACCCTGCTGGTGGCCTTGGTGATGACCGGCCTGGTGTGCATCCTGCTGGGCTGCGGCATACCCACCACGGCCAACTACATCATCATGGTCACGGTGGCTGCGCCCACGCTGGTGCAGTTGGGCGTGGAGCCATTGGTGGCGCACTTCTTCGTGTTCTATTACGGCGTGCTGGCCGACATCACACCACCTGTCGCGCTGGCCGCCTACGCGGCGGCGGGCATGGCCGGCAGCGACCCTTTCAAGACCGGCAACATGGCTTTTCGCTTGGGGCTGGCCAAGGCACTGGTGCCTTTTGTGTTTGTGTTTTCGCCCTCACTCTTGATCGTCGCCAAGGGCTTCACGGGCTACGACTTTGCCGTCACGTTTATCGGCTGTGTGCTGGGCATCACCTTGCTGGCCGCAGCGCTGAGCAAGTACTTTCTGGTCGAGATGACACGCGCCGAGCAAGGCCTGTGTTTGCTGGCAGCGCTGCTCATGATTGCGCCTGGCCTCATCCCTACACTCATTGGCCTGGTGCTGGCGGTGCCCATGCTGCTGCGGCATTGGGTGGCGCACCGGCAGCGGCCGGCCGTGGTGGTGTGAAGCACTTTGGCTTTCTGCTGGCGCTGCTGCTTTGGAGCCTGTGCATGAACACACCCGCGCAAACCGTCACGCCTTCGCAGACCCTGCACGCATTGTTTGATAGCGAATGGGAGCGTGGCCTGCGCGACAGCCCCGAGGGCGCCAGCTACCAGGGCGACACGCGCTACAACGACCGCTGGACCGACCTCAGCCTGCCAGCCATTGCTGCGCGCGAAGCCGCTGATCGCGACGCGCTGGCGCGCCTGCACGCTATCCCCCGCGCGTCACTCAGCGCGTCACTCAGCGCGTCACTCAGCGCCGCTGATCAGTTGCACTACGACACCTTCGAGTGGCAGCTGCAACTGGCCGTGCAGCGCCAAGCCTTCAAAGAACACCTGCAACCCATTGGCCACCAGGGCGGTGTGCAAACGGCCGACGGCATCACGCAGACCATGCCCTTCAGCAGCGCCGCGCACTTCCGCCAGTACCTGGGCCGGCTGGCCGCTTTGCCACGCCAGATCGATCAGGTCATGGTGCTGATGCAAGAAGGTGTGAAGGCCGGCCGCATGCCGCCGCGTGTGCTGATGCAGCGTGTGCCGGCGCAGATCGCGGCGCAAATCGTGGATGACGCCACACGCAGCCCTTTTTACGCGCCCTTCAAACGCATGCCGGCCACCCTGTCCGCTGCCGAACAGCAGGCCTTGGCCGCACAAGCGCGCACCGTCATCAACGACGCGCTGGTGCCCGCCTACCGTCAACTGCAAAGCGCCTTCAACACCCGCTACTTGCCACATGCGCGCGACAGCATTGCCGTCAGCGCCTTGCCCGACGGCGCGGCCTACTACGACATGCTGGTGCGCAGCTTCACCAGCACGGACTTGAGCGCGCGCGAGATCCACGACATTGGCCTGCAAGAAGTGGCGCGCCTGCAAGCCGCCATGGAAAAGGTCAAGCAAGAAGCCGGCTTCAAAGGCAGCATGGCCGAGTTCTTCAGCTTCTTGCGCAGCGACCCCCGTTTCTTCAAAAAGACGCCCGAAGAACTGCTGGCCGCCTACCAGGTGGTGGCCAAGCGCATCGACCCCGAGCTGGTCAAGATCAGCAAGCTCATCCCGCGCCTGCCCTATGGCGTGAAGGCCATTCCCGAGACGCTGGCGCCTGACACCACCACGGCCTACTACCAAGGTGGTGCCGCCGATGGCCCACACACAAAGGCTCGGCCCGGCTACTACTACGTCAACCTCTTCAAGCCCGAAACGCGCCCCACCTGGGAGATGATGGCCCTGAGCCTGCACGAAGCCGTGCCCGGCCACCACTTTCAGTTTGCGCGCGCGCTGGAACTGCCCGACATGCCCATGTTTCGCAAGACCGCCTACTTCGTGGCTTACGGCGAAGGCTGGGCGCTGTACGCCGAACAACTGGGCTACGACATGGGTCTGTACGACGACCCCTATGAACGCTTCGGCCAGCTAACGTATGAAATGTGGAGAGCCGTGCGCCTGGTGGTCGACACCGGCATGCACGCCTTTGGCTGGAGCCGCGAACGTGCTATCCACTACTTCGGCGAGCACACCGCCAAGACCGAGCAAGACATCGTCAACGAGATCGACCGCTACATCGCCTGGCCCGGCCAGGCGCTGGCCTACAAGATAGGGCAGTTGCGCATCTCTGCCCTGCGCGCCAGGGCCGAAGCTGAGTTGGGCGCGCGTTTTGACCTGCGCGACTTCAACGACGCCGTGCTGGCCACAGGCTCGGTGCCGCTGGCGGC
>JANNEX010000248.1:0-4980 GCA_031379155.1 Rubrivivax sp. | reverse complement strand
GAATTCCACCGCGTGAACTTGAAGCCCCCACGCTCCCGTTGGTCGCTGCCCCCCGAGGGGGCTCAGGCAGCGGACCGGCAAAGCCGGCTCCACGCCTGGCCTTGATCGACGCCGCCCAGGAGTTTGTATGACACAGACGCTGTTCACCAACGTCCGCATCCTCGACGGCACCGGCACCATGCCCTACAGCGGCAGCGTGCTGGTGGAGGGCAACCGCATCCGCCAGGTCGGCCGCAGCACGGCGCCCATGACACCGGGCGACGCCACCATCAT
Organism: Rubrivivax sp.; assembly: GCA_031379155.1. Lineage (GTDB taxonomy): Bacteria > Pseudomonadota > Gammaproteobacteria > Burkholderiales > Burkholderiaceae_C > Rubrivivax. The sequence continues at coordinate 4,707 of JANNEX010000248.1, read as the reverse complement.
CGACGGTGCCGGCGCCACGCTGATGCCTGGCATGGTCGAAGCACACACGCATTTTTCCTGGAACGACGCCGCCACGCTGGCCGGCATACAGACCATGCCGCTGGAAGAGCATGTGCTGTGGTGCGCCAAGGTGGCCAAGCGTTACCTGCACGGTGGCTTCACCAGTTGCCTGGGTGCAGCCTGCGCCAAGCCCAGGCTGGACGTGGTGACCCGCAACGCCATCAACAGCGGCCAGATCCCCGGCCCGCGCTACCTGGCCGCCAGCCAGGAAATCACTGTGCCTGGCGGCTTGGGCGATGAGACCCTGTCGCACCTGCCGTTTCCCGAATTCAGCTTTGGCGTCAACGTGAATGGCGCCGAAGACATGCGCAAGGTCGTGCGTTTGTTCCTCAAGTACGGCGTGGACAGCATCAAGCTGAATTTGTCGGGCGACAACTTTGTGCCCGGCGCCAATTCACACACCACCTGGATGACCGACGCCGAGGTGGCCGCTGCCGCTGAAGAAGTCAAGATGCGTGGCAAACGCATCATCGTGCACGCGCGCTCCAAGGCCAGCGTGCAGCAGGCTTTGCGCCACGGCATTGACCTCATCTACCACGCCAGTTTCACTGACACCGAAACGCTGGACATGATGGAAGCGGCGCGTGACCGCATCTTCGTCGCACCCGGCATTGCCATCCTCTACGCCTTGCTCAACGAGGCCGAAGCCTTTGGCATCACACGCGACATCGCCATTGGCTGGGGTTACCAGGAAGAGTGGGACGCGGCGCTGGATTCGCTGTCCAAGATGCACAAACGTGGCATCCGCGTGCTGCCCGGTGGCGACTACGGTTTTGCCTTCACGCCGCATTTGCAAAACGCGCGCGACCTGGAATTTTTCGTCAAGTACCTTGGCATGACGCCCATGGAAGCCATCCGCTCCACCACCGTTTACGGCGGCCAGATCATGATGCGCGGCCACGAGCTGGGCGCCGTCAAAGAAGGCTACCTGGCCGACCTGCTGCTGGTGGACGGCGACCCACTGGCCAACCTGTCCATCTTGCGCGAGCCCAAGCGATTGTTGGCCGTCATGAAAGACGGTGTCTTTGCCAAAGCGCCTGACTTTGCCGCGCAGCGCAGTTGGGGGCGCGCGGCGTGAGGCAGTACCGGTCGTGGCTGCCGTGGCTCGTGATCGGCGGCCCGCTGGCCGTCTTTTCGCTGTGGGCCATGGTCGACAACACGCGCCTGTATTTCGTCACCCTGCTCAACAGCCTGACGCTGGCTTCGCTGTACTTCATTGTGGCCAGCGGCTTTACGCTGGTTTTTGGTTTGATGCGCAACGTCAACCTTGCGCACGGCTCACTCTACCTGTTAGGAGGTTATGTCGGCTACGCGGTGGCGGGTGCCACGGGCTGGTGGATCGTGGCGCTGGCGGCCGGCTTCCTGGCCGCTGCGCTGGGCGGCTTGTTGATGCAGTGGCTGGTGCTGCGCCGCATGCAGGGGCAGGACTTGCGCCAGACCATGGTCACCATCGGCATCTCCATCGTGGTGGCCGACATCTTGCTGTGGGTCTTTACCGGGCAGGTCTACCAGATGGAAGCGCCGGCCTGGCTGCAAGGGCCCATCCGCGACATCCCGCTCATCAAGGCCTATTCGGCCTATCGCCTCAGCCTGCTGGGCTTTGGCATCGCCATTGGCCTGGGCCTGTGGTGGCTGCTGTCGCGCACGCGGGTGGGCATGATGATCCGCGCCGGTGTCGATGACCGCGCCATGCTGGGCGCGGCCGGTGTCAACGTCAACGTCGTGTTTGCGCTGACCTTTGCAGTGGGCGCCGGCCTGGCCGGCTTTGGCGGTGTCATCGGCGCGGTCGAGTTGTCGCTGGTGCCAGGTGAAGACACGCGCTTGCTGCTGGCTTCGCTCATCGTCGTCATCGTGGGCGGCATGGGCAGCGTGGTGGGTGCGGCAATAGGCGCGGCCATCCTGGGCCTGGCTGAAACCTATGGCCTGGCCTACGCGCCGACTTACAGCGTGGTGTTCACTTTCTTGATCCTGATCGCCGTGCTCGCATTCAGGCCGCAGGGCATCATGGGGAAAAGGGCATGAGACCGCCGGGCCGCTCCCAAGCGCTCATCCCGAAGCGCGCAGCGCGCAGGGAAGTGCAATGAGCGCTGCACAGTGGCGGCGCGCCATGAACACCGGGCTGGCGACGGCGCGCGCGCCCTTGCCCAGCGGCGCGGCGCAACCAGCAGCGGCGCCGCCCGCACCCGACCCCTACGCCAATAGCGACGCTCCACGCTGGCTCAAATACCTGTGGCGCACCCTGGGCGCGCGCCATGTCTTTGTGGCGGCGCTGGTGCTGCTGTTCCCCTTTGTCGCTTCGCCCTTCATCACCTTCCAGGTCGCCTCACAAAGCCTGGTGCTGGGGCTGATTGCGCTGTCGCTGACCTTCCTGGGCGGCTATGGCGGCATGGTGTCATTGGCGCAGCTCACGGTGGCCGGCATGGCTGGCTACACGGTGGCCATCTTGGGTGTCAGCGGCACCGCGCTCAGCCTGGGCTGGGTGTGGTGGGTGGTGATCCCTTTTGCACTGCTGGTGGCGGTGCTGGGGGCGACGCTGATTGGCTGGCTGTCGGTGCGCACCGAAGGCATCTACACCATCATGATCACGCTGGCCATGGGCGTGGCGTTTTACTACCTGGTGCTGCAAAACTACACCGTCTTCAACGGCTTCCAGGGCTTCCAAAAGGTCTACCCGCCCACCGTGTTTGATGTCGACTGGCGCAAGCCTTTGCCGTTTTATTTCTTGACGCTGTTCTTTGCCTTGGCCGGCTACTTCTTTATCAAATGGCTGGTACGCGCGCCCTTTGGTGTGGCCCTGCAAGGCGTGCGCGACAACCCCCGGCGCATGGCCTCGCTGGGCTTCAATGTCACGGCGCATCGCGTCGCAGCCTATGCCGTCAGCGGCGTGTTGGCCGGCGTGGGCGGTGTGCTCATGGTTTGGTACAACGGCCTCATCACGCCGGGTTCGGTGGGCACGGGCTGGCTCATCAACATCTTGGTCATCGCCGTCATCGGCGGCATGAAGCATCCCATTGGCGCCTTCCTGGGTGCCGTCGTGTTTGTGCTGCTGCAAACATTCGCCATCGACGTCATTGACCGCGAGCGTTTCAACCTCGTCATTGGCGTCGTCTTTTTGGCCATCGTGCTGTTTTCCCCCGACGGTTTGCTGGGGCTGTGGGCGAAGTTTCGCGCACGGTTCATGGCAGGCCCTGTTTCTCAACAGACCCTGAGTTCATCCCCAAGGAGACACCCGTGAAAATGAACAAACGAATCTGCATGCGTTCGATGTTGGGCGCTGCTGCGGCCACTGCCTTGATGGGCAGCGCCTGGGCCCAAGGCCAGCCGGTGAAGATCGGCCTGCTGGCCACGCTGGAAGGGCCCTTTGCGGCCGGCGGTGCCGACGGCATGCGCGGCGCTGAACTGGCCGTCAAACAGCGCGGCGGCATGGTGGCCGGGCGCAAGATTGAAGTCGTCAAGGCTTCGTCCAACGCCAACCCCGACGTGGCCGTCAACGCCGCACGCAAGCTGGTCGAACAAGACAAGGTCGACATCATGGTCGGCCCGCTGTCGGGCGGCGAAGGCGTGGCGGTGAAGGACTATTCCAAGTCGCAGCCGCAAACCACCTTCATCAACGGTGGCTCGGGCGCGCAGGCCACCACTTTGGTCAACACCAGTGCCAACTTCTTTCGCTTCAATACCGAAGGCGCGCAGTGGATGGTGGGCCTGGGCAAAGCGGCCATGGACAAGGGCTACAAGCGCACCATGATCATTGCCGAGGACTACGCCTTCCCCTACAGCCAGGTGCAAGGCTTCATGGCCGAGTACTGCCGCCTGGGGGGCAAGGTGCCGCTCAAGGCCTGGGTGCCGCTGGGTGGCAAAGACTACGCGTCGGTGATTGCGCGCATCCCCAAAGACGTAGATGCACTGTTAGTGGTGTTGGGCGGCGCTGATGCGGTGAACTTCCTCACCCAGTACGAAAACTCGGGCGGCGACAAGCCCATGATGGGCGGCAGCATCACCGTCAGCCAAGACGTGCTCAACTACAAGGGCAAGCGGCGCGACTCACTGGTGGGCACCATCTCTGCCGGCCCCGTGGCCGACAGTTTTGACGGCGCCGACTGGAAGGCCTTTGTCGCTGATTACCAGCAAACCTATCCGGTGTCGGCCGGTGGCTTCCCCAGCCCCAGCCTGTTTGCATTTGTCTACTACGTGAACATGAAGGCCGCGCTGGACGGCCTGGCTGCGGTGAATGGCGACCTGGGCGGCGGCCACGCCAAGTACCGTGAAGCGCTGCAAAAACTGGTGCTCAAGACGCCCACGGGTGAAGTGCGCCTGGACGGCAACCGCCAAGCCATAGGCACTACCTTCGTCACTGAAGTGGTCAAGGACAGCAAAGGCGAACTGACGACCAAGGTGCTGCGCAAGGTCGACAACATTGACCAGACGCTGGGCATCAAGAAAGAGGACTTCCAAATCGGCTCACGCGACGTCCCCGCCTGTCCATGATGGCCCACCCCCGACAGCGGCTGCGCCGCTGCCCCCTCAAGGGGGTTGAGCCCGGACTCAAAAGGTCCGGTGGACCTTTTGTGCCTGGCGAAAAGCCGGTCGCTTGCGAGCGGCGCGGCCTGCAAGGCAACCCAGCGGACCGGCAAAGCCGGCTCCGCGGCT
>JANNEX010000235.1:0-2277 GCA_031379155.1 Rubrivivax sp. | reverse complement strand
GCGCAAGGCCAGGTCGACAAGGCACGCTACATGGCCGCGCGGCTGCGCGAATTTGGCAAGGCCGAGGCCGAGAGCTTCTTTGACGCGTGCCCTGACAAGGGCGTGTCGGTGTCGTCTGCGCCGCCGGGTCTGCCCTTTCAGTGCCAGTTGCCCCAGGGGACTTGGACCTGGCGCGACTTTTTACCACGCCGCTGAATTTGCGCGTTAGGTCATTGGACTTGGCGCAGCAGCAGCGTCAGTTCGGCCAGGCTCACCACCTGCACGCCGTCGGCCAATGCATAGCCGCGCTCCACCGGTGCCACCACGAAGGTGCGCTCAGGTTTGACGTCTTGCAGCGCTTGCCAAAAGCCGCGTGCGGGCTTGGGCGCTGATGACAGCTTGATCTCAAAGGCCAGCGTCTTGCCATGCACCTGCACCACCAAATCAATCTCGGCGCCCACTGCCGTGCGGTAGTAGCCCAGCACGGCATCTGCAGGCAGCGCGGCGGCGATCTGCTCAATCACAAAACCTTCCCACGACACGCCAGCAATTGGGTGGCCTTGCAAGCCCAGCACGTCGGGTATGCCCAGCAGCGCGTGCAGCAAGCCACTGTCGCGCACGTAAATGCGCGGCGCTTTGACCAAGCGCTTGCCCAAGTTCGGCAAGTGGGGTGCCAGGCGGCGCACCATCAGCGCGTCCACCAGCAAATCCAGGTGGCGCGCCACGGTGGTGTGTGACGCGCCGCCCAGCGCCAGACCCAGTTGCGACGCGTTGAAAGGCTGGCCTTGCAGGTGGGCCAGCATGGTCCACAGGCGGCGCAGCGTTTCTGCCGCCAGGCGCACGCCCAGCGCGGGCATGTCGCGGGTCAGGAAGGTGCGCATGAAGTCTTGCCGCCAGGCCCAGGACAGCTCATCTGACGCCGCCAGATGGCTCAGCGGAAAGCCGCCGCGCAGCCACAGCTTTTGCAAGCTGGCCAGGTCGTGGCTGACCTCGCTGGCCAGGAAGGGCGTCAGTTCAAGGTAGCTGGCGCGGCCGGCCAGCGACTCTGAACTTTGCTGCAACAGCGGCCCTGATGCCGAGCCCAGCAACAGCAAGCGGCCGGCGCGGCGGTCGGCGTCAATCTCGGGGCGCAGGGCGCGAAACAGGTCGGGCAAGGTCTGCACTTCGTCCAGCACCACCAGGCGCTGGCGCAGCGGCGGAAAGAAGAGTTCGGGCCTGGCCACTGCCGCGCGATCAGATTCGCGTTCCAGGTCCATGAAGACCGCGTCGGGGCTGTGCTGGGCCACCTGGCGGGCCAGCGTGGTCTTGCCCACCTGGCGCGGCCCCAGCAGCACCACGGCGGGGCTGCGGCGCAGCGTTTGCTGCACCAGGGGCTCAAGCTCGCGAATGAACATTACTGCATTTTGCACATGACTTGATCAAAATGCAATGCAATATTCTAGCGATAAAAAGCTAGTCCGCCTTCCAGTGCCCCGACTTGCCACCCCTCTTTTCCAGCACCCGTATGCCACCCATCACCATGCCACGGTCGGCTGCCTTGCACATGTCGTAGATGGTCAGCAAGCCCACTTGCACGGCGGTCAGTGCTTCCATCTCAACGCCCGTGCGGCCCAGCGTTTCGACCTGCGCGGTGCAGTGCACTTCACTGGCCACGGCGTCGATTTCAAAGTCCACCACCACCCGCGTGATGGGCAGCGGATGGCACAGCGGCACCAGCTCGGCCGTGCGCTTGGCGCCCTGGATGGCAGCGATGCGTGCAATGCCAATCACGTCGCCCTTTTTGGCCTGGCCGCTGGTGATGAGCGCCAGGGTCGCTGCCAGCATGCGGATGCTGCCGGTGGCGCGCGCCACGCGGTGCGTTTCGGCCTTGGCGGCCACGTCCACCATGTGGGCCTGGCCCTGGCTGTCGAAATGAGTCAGTGGCGAATTCATGTCTTCAAGGATCTAGAGGTTTACGCTCAGCAACACGGCGCTGGCATGATAGCCAGGGAACGTTGCCGCAGCCTGCGGCTCCAAACCGGCCCGCACCCGCTGCGCCTGACGCGAGAACCGCTTGACTCAACCCCCACACTCCGCCTGGCGCCGCAGTTTGGCCTGCTTGTTGATGGCCACCACCGCGCTGGGCAGCGCACCCGCCTTGGCCCAGGTGCGGCTGCCGGCTCTGGGTGAATCGGCGTCGGACGACCTCAGCGTGGGTGCCGAGCGCCGCCTGGGCGAGCAGATCATGCGCGAAGGCCGGCGTGACCCGCAGTACCTGGACGACCCCGTGCTGCTGGACTACTTGCAGCAGCTATGGAA
>JANNEX010000234.1:0-16877 GCA_031379155.1 Rubrivivax sp. | reverse complement strand
GGGAGGTTTGATCCATACGCGCAGCTTGTCGCCCCAAGACCCAGCACGCCAGGAATCAACCAGCAAGTCCCGGTACACCTGAACGTTAGCCCACAGCGGGTTCCAGCTGCGCAGCGGCGCGCGCGTGCCGTAGACAATCTTTACGGCATCGTCCTCTTCGGCAAAGCTGCCAAAGAGCCGGTCCCAAATGATGAGGATGCCGCCGTAGTTTTTGTCCAGATAAACATCGTTCACGGCGTGATGCACTCGGTGGTTGCTGGGGCTGCAAAACCAGCGGTCAAACCAGCCCAGCTTGCCGATTTGCTGCGTGTGCACCCAGTACTGGTAGAGCAGGTCAATCAGCGCCACCACGGCAAACACCAGGGGCGGCACGCCAGCCACCGCCATGGGGATGTAGAAAAGCCAGCCCAGCAAAAAGCCGCTGCTGGTTTGGCGCAGCGCCGTGCTCAGGTTGTAGTCCTCGCTTTGGTGGTGCACGGCATGCGCCGCCCACAGCACGGCCACGCGGTGGCCGGCGCGGTGCAGCCAGTAGTAGCAAAAGTCGTAGAAGAGCAGCGCAAACAGCCATACCCAGAGTGCGTCGGCAGGCAGGCGTGTGAGGGCCAGATGTTCAAAGGCCAGGGTGTAGAGCCCTATGCGCAGCAGCTTGCCAAACACGCCCGTCACCTGGCTCATGACGCCCAGGCCTATGCTGTTCAAGCTGTCGTTGAGGCGATAGGTGTTGTGCCCGCGTGCCAGGCCCAGCGCAAATTCAATTGCGATGAGCAGCAAGAACACTGGCGTGGCCAGGACGATGATCTGCGAGCCGGTCATCTCAGTACCGCGCGGCCGTTCCGAAGGTACTGAGAGCCCCCTCGGGGGGCAGCGAACGAAGTGAGCGTGGGGGCTTCATTTCAGGTTCATCCGCGCGGGTACTTGGTGTTGGCCTTCTTGGCGAAGTCGTTGGTGACCACGGCTGACAAATCCAGCGCGGCCTTGGCAATCTCGGCATCGATGCTGGCCAGCGCGCGCAGGGCTGTGTCCGCGCCTTTGTCGGGGAACAAACCGTCAGGGCTCAGCGCGCCTTTGGCAGCCAGGAAAGCGTCGATGTAAACCGCGCGGTCGCCCAGCAGATAGGCTTCTGGCACCGTGTTGATGATGTCCAGCGGCCCTGCGGCTTGAATCCATTTGTTGGAGCGCACGATGGCATTGGCCAGTGCTTGTGTGGTCAGCGGATTCTTGTCGATGAAGCTTTGCGGCGCGTACAAACAGCCCGCCGGCATGGGGCCGCCAAAGACCTTTTCAGACTCGGCCACGATGCGTGTGTCAGAGACGATCTTCAAGTCCCCGCTGCGCTGCAAGAGTGTGATGACGGGGTCGAGGTTGCTGATGGCGTCGATCTGCCCCGCGCGCATGGCGGCCACCGCGCCTTGCGCCGCGCCCACGCCGATGATGGCCACGTCTGATGGCTTCAACCCCGCCTTGGCGAGCAGGAAGTTGACGACCACGTTGGTGGACGAGCCCGGTGCGGTGACACCGATCTTTTTGCCCTTCAAATCGGCAATCGTTTTGTAGTGGGCAAAGGTCTTGGTGCTGACGCCGACCACGATTTGTGGCGCGCGCCCTTGCAGCACGAAAGCGCGCAAGTACTGGCCCTTGTGCTGCATGTTCACGGTGTGCTCAAAGGCGCCGCTCACCACATCGGCACTGCCGCCCACCACGGCTTGCAGGGCGCGCGCGCCACCGGCGAAGTCAACGATGGTGATGTCCAGCCCTTCGGCCTTGAAATATCCGCGCTGCTCGGCAATCGTCAGCGGCAGGTAGTAGAGCAAGTTCTTGCCACCCACGGCGATGGTGGTCTTGGGTTTTTCCAGCGCCTGCGCGTGCAGCAGGCGCGGTGCGGCAATCAGCGCGGCGCTGCCGGCAAGCATGAGGTGGCGACGTTGCATCAGGGCTTCTCCGTACGGTGTCAGTCACTCTAGCCCAGGCCGCCGCCGCCTAACATCGGGATATGAACCGAACCCTGCTCATCACCGGCGGCAGCCGCGGCATTGGCGCTGCCACCGCCCGCCTGGCCGCCTTGCGCGGCTGGGACGTGGCCGTCAACTACACCCGCGACGAAACCGCCGCGCAAGCCGTGGCCGCCGACGTGCGCGACGCCGGCCGGCGCGCCCTGCTCATCAAGGCCGACGTGAGCCTGGAGGCCGAGGTGATGCAGATGTTTGCCACGCTGGACGCCGAGTGGGGCCCGCTGTCAGCCCTGGTCAACAACGCCGGTGTCGTCGACCAGCCCAGCCGCGTCGACGCCATGAGCGGTGAACGCCTGCTGCGCATGTTCGCCATCAACGTCTTCGGTTCGATGTGGTGCGCGCGCGAAGCCGTCAAGCGCATGAGCCAGAAGTACGGCGGCGCGGGTGGCGTCATCGTCAACCTGTCGTCAGCCGCTGCACGCTTGGGTGCGGGCGGGCAGTACGTGGACTACGCGGCGGCCAAGGGTGCGATTGATGCTTTCACGCTGGGCCTGGCGCGTGAAGTGGCGGCCGAAGGGGTGCGCGTGAATGCGGTGCGGCCGGGGATTATCGAAACCGATATTCATGCCTCGGGTGGGCAGCCCGGGCGCGCGGCGCAGATGGCGCCGCTGGTGCCCATGCAGCGTTCAGGCTCGGCCGAAGAAGTGGCGCAGGCCATCGTGTGGTTGTTGTCTGAGGACAGCAGCTACACGACGGGCTCGGTGGTGGATGTGACGGGCGGGCGCTGATCCCCGGACCCGCGCCGCCCTTGCGCCGCCCTTGCGCCGCCCTTGCGCTTCAGCCCACGCTGGCCTGCAAGCCCGTCACGTAGGTCAACTGGCCCGTGGCCGGGTTGAGCACATAGCTCAGCGACTGGCGCCGGTTGTTGCCCGCGCCAGGCGGCAGCAGCGACACATGCAGCCAGCCCGAGTTGGGGCCCTTGGCGGGGTCATAACACTCGCAGATGATCTGGTCGAACTGGGGCAAGTTTTTGCTGGCCCACAACGCCAGCTCCAGCGTGGGCATGCCGACAATTTCCACATCGCAGGCGCGGCCCTGGGTGTGCTGGCTGGTGGACAGCCAATGCGCGGGCTGGCCCTTGAGCACACGTTCCAAGGCCTGGCTGCGGTAGACGCTGTTGGGCGCAAACGGGCCGAAGGCAAGGCGCAGCGGCTGCATCACCTGGCGCGCCAGATGCACGGCGGCGCGCAACTTGTCGTCGCTGTCGATGCGGTTGTCGATGCCCCGGCGCACGGCGGTTTCGCTGCGTGTCAGCTCGTACAACTTGAAGCTGGGCGCGATCAGGTCTTCGGGCGCCACGCTGGCCAGGCTGAGTTGGGCCAGCGGCGTGGTGGAGAAGTTTTTGCCAGTCATGCTGCCTCCGGCTTACAAGGTGGCGCGAATGTCGGCCAGGCTCTGGCCCAGGCTGCCGTCCCAGTCGCGTGTCTGCTCGATCAGGAAGTCCAGGTGCTCGCGCAGCGAAGAGGCCTCGCGCGGGCTGGCACCGCGGGCCAGTGCGGCGGCGTAGCCTTCTTTGGCTTTGCCCACACAGGCCTTGATGATCTTGCTGTCCTTGCCCGCCAGCAGCAACTGCACCACGGCAATGTCGGCCTGGCCGCTGGCCAGCCAGAAGTCAGGCTTGCGACGCTCTTTTTCAACGTCGCGCTCGCGCGCTGCATCACGGTCGGACTGGGCCACGCACAGGGCTGACAGCGTGGGCAACCAGTCGCCGGCGCCCAGTTCGGGGTCAAGCCGGCGCACCAGCAAGCAGGCCACGGCCCAGTTGGTCAGTGCGTAGGCGTCGTCCTGCGCTTTCATGTCCCAGGCTTCGCGGTAGTACTGCGCCATGTTGAGCAGTGCCTCCAGGCGCGGACGCGCGGCGGTGCGCACCAGGGCCAGGCGCTTGCAGGCGCCGCCCAGCAGCGAATAGCGTTCGTGGGTGCGGGCGCGTGAGTTGATGATGTCGAGCTCGGCAATCGCCGCTTCGATGCGTTGCGCTTGCTCGGCCTGGTTGCGCGCCAACTCTGCGGCGGGCAACTGGCTTTGCTGCGCGTCTTGCCAGGCCTGCGCGGCCAGGCGCACGTTGAAGTTGGCGCATTGCTCGGCGGCACGCACGGGGCATTCGCCCACGTTGGAAGCCAGCGCGGTGTTGAAGCAGTCCACCGCCTGGGCAAAGAGTTTGGCTTCGCCGTAGGCAAAGCCCAGCTCGGCGGCCACGTCGGCGCGGGTCAGCCAGTGTTGCGCGCCGCCGGCAGTGCCCGTCAGGCTCGCAGGCACCTGTTGCACCAGGGCGTCGATGCGTTCACGCATGGCCGCCACCACGGCCGCTTCGTCGCGTTCCTTGATCTGCACCCGGCACCACTCTTTGAGGTTGCCCAGCTCAGTCACCAGTTCGCGCGGCGAAACAAAAGCCTCGGGTGCCGCCGGGCTGCCGCCAGCGTCGCCTCTGACCAGGCGGTAGGCGGGGTCGCCATAACACTGGTAGGCACCCCAGGTGTTGACACCCGGGTGGCCGTCATAGATGGCGCTGCGGCCCCGGCGCACGGCGTCGGCAAAACGTGCGCCGGCAAACAGTTCGGCGTAGAACACGCGCGCAAAAGTCAGCGCGGCTTCGTCGTCCACCGCCCAACCGGCGCAGATGACGGCACGCACGCCCATGCGGATGAATTGTTCGCCCAGGTTGGCCGCCAAGCGGGCGTAGGCTACCGGCTCTTTGCGCTGCACCTTGCCCAGGTGGCAGCAGTTGATGAACACCAGCTCAGGCACATGGCGCAGTTGCTGCACGTCACCGGGGGTCAGGAACTTGCCGTTGCCGATGACCATGCCCGAAATCGGCTTGGCGCCGGGTGTGGCCACGTATTCGTGGTCGCCGTGGCCAGCCAGGTGCAGGATGCGCCAGGCGTCGCCGTGCAGACCGGCCACGATGTCCTGGGTGGACTGGTCTATGCACGCGCGCACCTTGAAGCCTTGCGCGCGCAGCAACTCAGCCACACCTTCGGCCTCGCGGCGCGCGCCGGGCAGATCGGCAAAACCTTCCATGCCCTGCAAGTCGGGGTTGCCGACCACAAAGGCGGCGTTGCCCACGGCGTAGGCCGGGCGTTCGCGGTAGTCACTGGTCTTGAACTGGCGCACCATGCCACCGGCCAGCGCGGGTGGGCGGCCGGTGCGGCTCCAGCGGTCTTCCAGCAATTCCCACGGGAAGCGTGCCGAGCGCTCGTCCAGCAGCAGCACGATGCCACGCTCTTCCAGCGCACTGTCGCGCAGGCCCACGGGCAGCAGCATCTCAAACAGCGTTTGTGCCACTTCGGCGTCGCGCGTGGTCTTGGTGCAAGCGGCCTGCACAAAAGCCTCGGCCAAGGCGAGCTGGCCGGTGGCCAAGGACTCTTCGGCGCGGGCGCGGTCGGCGGTGAGCACAAAACGCAGGCGGTCGCTGCCCTTCTCTTGCGTGATTTCGACGCGCTGGTCCCACGAGGCGTCGGCCTTGAAGTGGCCGCGCCGGCGTGCCCCAGGGCCGTCGATGAGGCCCGCCGCAGTGATCTGCACCAGGCCTTCGAATTCACGCGCTGCTGCCATGGCCACCAGGTCTTTGGCGGCGCCAATGGCCACGTCTTCGAAGAGCTCGACAAACTCCAGCCGGTTGATCAGCACCTGGCCATCAAGCTGCGATTCTTCAAGCCGCCGGTTGGCCGCCAGGGCGCCGCGCACGATGGCTTCGATAGCGTCGCGTGCCAGCAGATGGTTGGCGCCGGTGCCCACCAGCAAGCAGCTGTAGGCGGCGCGGTAGGGCGCTGCGGGTTGCGGATCTTCATCTGCTGCCGCGCGCTTTTGCGCCTGCGCTTCGCGTTCACGCTGCGCGGCGGCCAGGGCATGTTCAAGCAGCGCGTCGCGCACCCCGGTTTCCAGCTTCGAGGCCGTGAGTGAGCCCACCTGGCCCAGGCCCACCACCACCGCGCCGCTGGGTTTGCGCCCTTCCATTTCATTGAAGAACACGGCGTGTGTACCGACGGGGCCGGGGTACAAACCGAGGTCATTGCGCCGCGAGAGCGCGCTTTGCAAGCGTTTGTCCAGCGCACGTTCGGCGCTCACGATGGTGTCGCCCATGTAGTGCCCCACCAGCACCGGGTGGCTGGCGTAGGCCAGGTCGCCATGCACCACGCTGACGCCCAGCACCACGCTGCGCGGCGCGGTGTTGGTGCGGCGCTTGCGGCGGCCGCCGCCAAAGGCCAGCGAGCGCAGCGCGCTTTCGTCAGGCAGGTCGTCGGTGACGGGCAAGTCGGGGATCACAAAACGTGTGGCCTGTGGCCCGCCATCGGCAGCGCGCAGGGCGCCGGGTGCGCTGCTGGGCAACTGGTCGGTTTTGCCTTGCAGCAACAACTCGACGTAGCCGCGGAAGATGCGACGGTCGTCTTCGTTGGCGCACAACTCGTCATGTGCGGTGTCGGGCGCGTAGTACATGGGCACGCCGGCCAGCCGGCCCGAGGCCCAACTGACGGTGCCGTCACCTTCGCTGCTGCCTATCCACTGCAACTTCTTGCGCGTCGAGTCGCCGTCTTCTTCAACCACCTGATAGTCGACCACGGTGGAGCGTGCCTGGCCCGCCACGTAGATCATCATGTTTCGGTCAGGCGCGGCGGCGCGCACAAAGTTCCAGGTGCTCTTGGCGGCGCGCAGCGTGGTCTCGTCGACGAGCGCAAAGTCAGCGCCGAGATCGCTCTTCAACTTCTGCCACAAGGCGCGGTCGGCAAAGGGGTTGGGGTCGTCGGCAAAGGGCAGCAACTCAACCAGGCCGGGGAAGCGGCGCACGATGTCGATGATGCCTTTGGCGCCGTGTTTGAAGTCCAGCAAGATGAGCTTGGCCTGCGTGGGGTTGAAGCCGGTGAGCCAGCGCACGGCTTCGTAGGAACCCAGGTTGGGCGTGCCCAGCATGAGCAGGCGGCTGCCCGGCAGCTTGGCCATGCGGCGCCACGCCGACGCGCCCGGGCCCTGGTCGGCGATGGCCGAGCGGGCGACCAAGCCGCCCATGGAATGGGCCACGATGTGCAGCGGCTGGCGTGTGCGTTCGGCTTCGGCCACCAGGCGGTCAAGCCGCTCGGCCAGGCCATGGGCCGCTTCACGCACCGACACGCGCCAGTCATAGGGGTGCACCTCGACGCGGTGGGTGCGTGTCAGGTGTTCCAGCAGCGGGCCGTAGAAGTCGCTCAGCAGCTCTACGGCCTGCACGTCGGCCGCACCCATGCCTATGTCTTCGAGCCCGCCCTTGAGCAGCCGCCAATAGTGCAGCCAGACCCTTTCGCCGCGCACGCTGAGCGCACTGCCCATGGTGCCGGGCACCAGCACCACGATGGGCCGCGGCGGGGCGTTTTTGTCCTGGCTGCGCGCCACCGCACCGCGCCAGCGCGGCGCTTCGTCCGGCGCCTTGGCCAGGGGCGCAAAACCGGCGTCGCCGCTGTCAGCGCGTTGCAGCGCGTCGAGCATCCAGCCTATGCTTTTGCGGTTGGCAAAGTAGTTGAAGTGCGAGACCTCGCCGCCTTCGTCCAGCCTGAAGCGCGCTTGCGCAGCGCTGCGGCGCAGCCCACCCATCATGGAGCCGGTGTTGACCACCAGGTCGTGGTCAGAGCCGTAGAACCAGTCCACCGCCAGCAGCTTGAGTTTGGACCAGGCGCCTTCGCCTTCCAGGTCGCCGGCAATCACGCTCAGGTCGGCGCCGGTGCTCAGGCCGGGCAGGTGCAGCAGCCGCGTCACGGCCGAGCCCGGCATCATGGCTTCGAGCCCCGGCAGCGTGCGCGGGTCGGTGCGCTCTTTGACGACCGCCAGCGCGAAGTCGGCCAGGTCACCGAAGAAGCCGCTGCCGCTGAGCATGTCGAGCACCGACAACCAGCGGTCCAGCCGCCCTGAGGCGAGTGTGGTGCCGCGCGCCGGGCAGGCCACGCGCACAAAGCGGCGCACGGTGATGGCCTTGCGGTCCAGCAGCGCCAGCAACTCTTTGAGGCGCGCCGCGTCTTCGCGGTAACACTGGTCGCGTAGCTGCGCGTCAGCGTCAGACAGTGAACGCAGGCCGATCTGGCTGGCCACCGTGCGGTCGGTGGTGAACAGTGGCCCCAGCACGGCGTCGTCCAGCGCCAGCTCGGCCTTGTTGCGTTGGCCCAGGCACATCAACTCGCCCACCAGGCCACCCCGCGAATGACTCACCAGGTCAAGCTGGGCGCCGTCGGGCAGCAGCTTGGCCAAGACCAGCGCGTTGGTGATCGGGCTTTCGGTCAGCGAAGCGTGTTCAAAGGCCAGCGCGTTTTTGCCATAACGCGCCGACAGAGCGGCACGGGTGGCCCTGGCGGCAGTGCCGTTGTCACCGTCCACCGTGGTCCACAGCTTGCCGAAGCTGCCCATGCAACTGGACGCCGTGCCGTGCAAAAACAGCAGCACGGGCTGCGTGCTTGACACGCCCTTGGGCGCTTCGGGCATGGCGGCCAGGGCGCCGCCGTCGCCCAGATCCACCCGGTACAGGCCGGCGGCGTTGCCTTTGAGTTGGCGCGCTTCAAAGGCCTTGCCCAGGCCGGCCGCGGCCTTGCCTTGCAGGTCAATGCCAAACAGGTCCAGCAGCTTGATGCCCAGCTTGAGCAAGCCGCGTGAACCGCCGGCCGGCGGGTCGCCAAAAGCGCCCACCCGAGGGCCGGCGTCTATGACCCAATCGGCGGGTTCGCCGCTGCGCGAGGTGCCCAGCGCGCCACGTTCGCGCAGCAGATCGTCGGCGCGC
Organism: Rubrivivax sp.; assembly: GCA_031379155.1. Taxonomy (GTDB): domain Bacteria; phylum Pseudomonadota; class Gammaproteobacteria; order Burkholderiales; family Burkholderiaceae_C; genus Rubrivivax. The sequence continues at coordinate 8,138 of JANNEX010000234.1, read as the reverse complement.
ATCCACAGCACCACGCCGTTGTCGAGCTCGACCCGCACCACCTCGTCGGCCGCCACGTCCACGCCTGGGCCGGTGGCGTCGCGTGCGCTGCCCAGGGTCAGGCGCCGGGCGCTGTCGACCTTGATCGCGGTGCTGGTCTTAGGCGCTGGCGGCTCAGTGGGGGCAGCCTGTGCGCGCAGGCGCATCAGGGCAGGGCGGGCGGTGCGGGCCATGGCGGTCTCCTTTGCGGCCGGGGCATTGTGGGTCGAGCATCCCCGCAAGTCAGCACCCCGGCAAGGGCCAGCTTGATGCGAATTAGGGATGCGCGGCCAGCCGGGGTGCGCCGTCGGCGCTGCTGGTGCGGTCAGCGCGGTCAGCGCGGTCGGTGTCTTCAGGCAGTTGCCCACTCACCCAGCCCGCGCGAATCTCTGCAAAGGTGATGCGCTTGACTTCCACAGTCGCCACGCCGGCCAGCACGCCCAGCTTGAGGGCTGCGGTGTAGCTGAGGTCGATGACGCGCCCTTCGGCAAAAGGCCCACGGTCATTGATGCGCACCACCACCTCACGCCCGTTGGCCAGGTTGCGCACACGTGCGTAGCTGGGGATGGGCAGGGTCTTGTGGGCGGCGGTCATGGCGTACATGTCGTAGACCTCGCCACTGGACGTGGGCCTACCGTGGTACTTGCGGCCGTACCAGCTAGCGCCGCCGCTTTCAGCGAAGGGCCGGTCGCTGGTCATGGGCTCATAACGTCGGCCCAGGGCTTCATAGGGTTTGTTGGGGCCGCCCACACGCAGGGGCTCGATGCGCGGTTCAGCGTCGGGGCGCTGTGCCAGGCCGGCTGGCGGCGCATCGGGCGGGCCGTCGCGGTCGGATGGCGGGGTGCGCGTGGCGCATCCAGTGAGCCCCAAGTTCAGCCCCAAGTTCAGCACCATGCTCAGCACTAACAGTGGCGCTAGTGTGCTTGGCGGGCGGCGCGGTGAGGGCATCAATTTGCCGTGCGCGCCTGCTGCGCGTGTGTCAGTTCAATGCGCTCGCGCCGCAGTGGCCGGCCGGTGTTGTCGTTGTCTTCAATGTCGATGGCCACTGGCACGCCCAGCTTGGGTGAGTACCACACGGTGCGCACGAACTGGAACGTTAGGGGTTGGCCGCCGGCAGGTGTTTCAACGGCCTGGCCCGTGGTCTTGATGGGCAGCACATCAAAGTCACCGGCGGTGGTTTCCAACACGCGCTGGCTGCCCACTTGGGCGTTGCCACGCCAGTCAATCTGGCCGCGCGTTTTGTCGGCGCGCACGTAGGTCTCTTTGAAGGCCACGGCGCGGCTTTCACCGGCTTGTGGGCGCGACCACCAGATGTCTTGCACGGGCTCAAAAGTGGATTGCTCAAACTCGCCTTCTTGGCGGCTTTTGGTGCGGCCCTGCGGGTCAAGCTGCCAGCGCCCGCCATTGAGCACGAGGTGGCCGTCGGGTTTGACTTCTTCAATGGCCAGCGTGTAGCTCAGCAGCAGTTCGTCCTTGCGTGTGTCGCTCAACTGGTAGCTCAGGACGTCGCCCTCGGCGTGGTTGAAGCTGTTGATGCGTGCCTGATAGACCGGGCGCTCGCCACGGCCGGGGGCGGCGGCAGTGCGGCCGTCGGTGGTGCGCCGTGCTTCATCGGCGGCGGACGCGGCTGCGGCGGGTACCAGTGCAGTCGTTGATGCCGTTCCTGATGCGCCTGCTGATGCGCCTGCTGATGCACCCGCCGGGTTGTCCAGCAGCGCTGCATCGGCCAGGTCTTCACGCGCAAAAGTCTCACCGGCCAGCCAGGGCTGGGTCAGGCCGCGGCTGCTGTCGACCACCGCCAGGCGGATGGCGCGCAGCGCTTCGGGCGCGCTGATGCGCGGTGCACTCAATGCGTCGACCACGACACGCGCAAAGCGGGTGGCGGCTGTCTCACGCACGTCCTTGGGCGGTGGCGCAGGCAGCGGCTCGACGTTGGGCATTTCTTGCAGGGCGGCCGGCGCGTGGCCCAGCAAGACCATGGTGCCCGGCGCCAGCCGTTGGCGCGCCAGGCCCTGCGGCGCCAGGCGCGCCAGCGCGGGGTGGCGGTAGGCGGCGTCCACCAGCAACAGACGCGGCGCGTCGGTGCCACCGGCCAGCACGTCCACGGCTTCTTGCAGCGGCACGCCAGCGGCACGCAGCACGGTGGACACGGCGAAGGGCACCATGCCTTCGGCCAAGCCCACGTCAGAAGGCAACAGCAGGTTGCGGCCGTCCACCTGCGCTGCCAGGCCAGTGAAGTAGATGAGGCCCACCGCATTGGCTTGCAGCTTGTCGCGGAAGGCCTTGAAGGCGGCGCGCAAGTCAGCTGCGTTGACGTCTTCGCGCAGCAGCACCTCAAAGCCGCCCGCACGCAAGGCGGCGGCCACGGCTTCGCTGTCGCGGCGGGCTGAATCCAAGGTGACCTTGCCGCCCAGCGTGCCAATGCCAATGACCAGGGCCAGGCGTTGGCGTTTGGACATGGCCGCTGGTGTTGGCGCGGCGGCAGCAGGGGTTGCGGGCTGGGCATACAGCGGCTGGCCCGGCAACATCAGCAGGCACATCACACAGGCCACCCAGCGCCAGGACAGCAAGGACAACACAGGCACCATCCACCCCTCCCAACCGGCTAAGTGTGCCAGCCTGCCCAAGGCTTGTGACGGCGTGTTTGCCATGGCTTGCCCAGGTCCGCTGGACACTCCAGGCACCTCGACACCGCAAGGCCACCATGGAGCACCTTCACGCCCTGCTGAGTGAAGTGGATTTGAAGCCCGACAAGGGCCTGGTGGGCGGCAGGCTGCCCCGTATGGGCCGCCACCTCAACAGGCTGAGCGGCTGTTGGGCCGTAGGGCCAAGCCATGAAAAAAGCGCTGGCCGATGGGCAGCGCTGGTGCTGGCGGGTGCTGGCGGGTGCTGGCTTGTGCTGGCGTGTGCTGGCGTAGGCCGGCTGGTGCTGGTGCCGATGCTCGTGCTGGTGCTGGTGCGACCGGCAGGAATCGAACCTGCGACGTGGCCTTCGGAGGGCCGCATGATATCCACTTCACCACGGTCGCTTGCCGGGGAAAATGATTCTACTGCCGCAGGTTTGACTCACGACTCAGGGGCCAAGGAAGGGCACAGTGGCCCTCTATAATCGCCGGGTTTTTGCCCGAGCAGGGCGGCTTGAGCCCGAGGAATTCATGAGCGACACGAAGCACAGCCCAGACAGCCAAGACACGGCGCATGAAGGCCCGCACGAGGGCCCGCACGAAGGCCCGCACGAAGGCCCGATTCGCACCCCCAAACAACTGATCGTGGCCGTGGTGGCTTCGTTCGTGGTGCCTATCGTGGCCATCATCATGCTGGTGAACTTTGTCGACTTCGGCAACAAGCCCAGCGCGGGCAGCGACGGCTTGGGCGAAAAGGCCGTGGCGCAGCGCCTGGCGCGCGTGGGTGCGGTGGAAGTGCGTGACATGGCCGACCCGGCTTCGGTGCGCACGGGTGAGCAGGTCTACGCCGCGCAATGTGTGGCCTGCCATGGCAGTGGTGCAGCGGGCGCGCCGAAGTTCGGCGATTCGGGAGCTTGGGCGCCACGCGTCAAGACAGGGTTTGATGCGCTGCTGGGTTCCGCGCTCAAGGGCAAAGGCGCCATGGGCGCACAGGGCGGTGGCGACTACAGCGACTTCGAGATCGCGCGCGCCGTGGTGCACATGGCCAACAACGGCGGTGGCAAGCTCGGCGAGCCCAAGACCCCTGCGGCTGCTGCCAGCGCGGGCAAGTAAGGGCCTGGCGCCAAGCCACAAAGCCGCCCTGATGGCATCGTCAGGGCGGCTTTTTGATGTCCGCTGCATCCAGGCGATGCCATGGCGCGTAAGGTTGGCCGTGAAAAAGCGTCTACAAAGCCTGCGCCGGCCGCAGCTGAAAACCAAAGCGTGCTGGCATCAAGGCCGACGCCAGCTCAGCCGGCTGCCAGTGGCCGCTGTCCACGGCCAACGCGGCCAGGCCCATGTCCATGGTGTGCACCAGGCCAAAGCCAATGTCGGTGTGCAGATAGAGCCGGCCGTGTTCATCCAGCCAGGCCGATTGCACCTGCGCCGCCTGGCCGGTGTGGGCCAGCACCGGCCAGCCTTCGCCTTCTTGCACGCGCCACACATAAGGCGCGGCTTCAAGCTCCACGTAAACACGCTGCGGCCCGTTCTGGAAGAACCACTGGCCAGCCTCGTCACACGTGTAGTTGCGCTGGATGAATTCGCGCAGCTTGTCGTGTTCAATGCGGCTGCCCTTGACCTGCGGGAAGGGCCCCGCGCGCTGGATGCGCTCGTCGCGCATGAACCAGTTGCCGCGTGCGTCCAGCGCCAGCCAACCGTAGCAGTGCGGCACATGCGGCCACTTCAGCAACGCGGCTTTGACGATGTCGTCCATGGCGGCGAAGCTAGCGCTTTATGCCACTCATGCGGCTTGTGCCAAGCCCGCGCCTGCAGCCACTTGCAGCCAGTCGCACACCGCGTGTGGCATAGCCAGCACGTGGCTGGGGTAGGCGCCGTTCGGAAAGCCCACGTGGCCACCTTGCCCAGGCTGCCACAGCGTGACGCAGGGCCCGACATCGGTTTGCAGCGGCAAGCTGGCGGCAGGCACAAAAGGGTCGTTGCGCGCGTTGAGCACCAGGGCCGGGATGCGGATGCGCGCCAGCTGCGGCTTGGCCGAGGCGCGTGCCCAGTAGTCAGGCGTGTCGGCATAACCGTGCAAAGGTGCGGTAAAGCAGTCGTCAAATTCGTAGAGGGTGCGTGCACGCGCGAGCCTGTCGCGGTCAAACAGGCCCGGGTGCTGTTGCCACTTGGCCAGCGCCTTGGGTTTCATGCTGGCCAGGAACATGCGCGAGTAGACCAGCCAGTTAAAGCCGCGGTCGATGGCGCGGCCCGACGCGGCCAGGTCGATGGGCGAAGACACGGCAGCCACGCTGGCCGCCGTGGCGCTGGCCGTGTGGCCCGCCTCTTGTGCCCAGCGCAGCAGCGCGTTGCCTCCCAAAGAAATGCCCACAGCCAAGAGCGGCGCACTGCTGTGCGCGCGCAAGCGCCGCAAGATCCAGCCTATCTCTTCAAAGTCGCCCGAGTGATAGGCGCGTGGCGCCAGGTTCAGCTCGCCGCTGCAGCCGCGAAAGTGCGGCACGCTGAAAGCCCAGCCGCGCTGTTTGGCCATCAGCGCAAAGGCTTGCGCGTACTGGCTTTGGCTGCTGCCTTCGAGGCCGTGGAAGAGCACCAGGTGGCGCGCCGCGTTGGGCTCTTGCGGCCACAGATGGTCAACGTCGATGAAGTCGCCGTCGGGCGTGGTCCAGCGCTGGCGGTGAAAGCGCGGCACCACACCTTGGTCGCGCCGTGAACGTGTGGCCGCCCAGATGGTTTGCAGGTTGCCACCCGGCAGCCATGCCGGCGCTCGGTAATTTTGTCGCCATGCCGGCGCGTGATAGTTCAACGCCATCAGTGGATGGTGGCCGGTGCGTCGGTGGCCGACGGCGCGGGTTCATGCGGGCTGCCTGGGCTGGCGTGGTGCGCGCTCAGGCGCCAGCCTTGCGGCGTCTTGACGTAGACATTGGTGGCCAGCACCCACGCCACTTGCGGGCCTTGTTCACCGCGCACTTCAATGCGTTCCACCAGGTGATGCACGGCGCAGCTGATGTGGCCTTGGCGGTGCACTTGCTCTGGCCGCACAGGAATGCCACCGCCGCCAAAGATGGCCTCGAAGCTGGCGCGGATGGCGGCCGGGCCAATCACGCGCCCTCCACCCGGGTGCACACAGACAATCTCGTCGTCGTCGGCCCACAGCGCCATCAGCTTGTCGATGTCGCCACGTTGCAGCGCCTGGTAAAGCTGCGCTTCCACATCGTCAGGGCTGCCCAGCAAAGCGGCAGGGGGTGCGGGGCGGCGTGCCATGGCTGCGGGTGTTTAGCGAAAGACCACGCACGTGCGGCCGTTGATGAGCACACGGTGCTCTACCTGCCAGCGCACGGCGCGCGCGAGCACCATGCATTCAATGTCACGCCCCACGGCGGTGAAGTCTTCGGCCGACAGCGTGTGGTCCACGCGCTGCACGTCTTGTTCGATGATGGGGCCTTCGTCCAAATCAGCCGTCACAAAGTGGGCGGTGGCACCGATCAGTTTCACGCCGCGGGCATGGGCCTGGAAGTAGGGCCGCGCGCCCTTGAAGCTGGGCAAAAAGCTGTGGTGAATGTTGATGGCGCGGCCAGCGAGTGCTGCGCAAAACTCGCTGCTGAGGATTTGCATGTAGCGCGCCAGCACCACCAGGTCAATGCGCTCTTGTTCGATCAGCGCTTGCACTTGCTGCTCTTGCGCGCGTTTGGTCTGGGCACTGCTGCCGCCTATCAACGGCAAATAGTGGAAAGGGATGCCGTAACTGCCCGCCAATTCTTCAAACGCTCGGTGGTTGGACACGATGGCGGGGATGTCCACGGGCAGCGAGCCGCTCTTCCAGCGAAACAGCAAATCATTCAAGCAGTGGCCATGCTGGCTGACCATCAGCAGCACACGCGGCCGCTTGGCCAGGGCGTGAAAGCGCACGTCCATCTTGAATTGCTGGCGCGTGTGTTCAAACAGCGTGCTCAGCGTGTCGGCGGCCGCCAGTTGCGGCGGCGCCTGGAAATGCACACGCATGAAAAACAGGCCTGTGGCATGGTCGCCTTCCAGGTCACCAAATTGCTGCGAGTCAATGATGTTGCAGCCGGCCTGGTAAAGCAGGCCCGACACGGCGTGCACGATGCCTTTGGCGTCGGGGCAGGCCAGGGTCAGCACAAACTGATTTTCTTGAAGCATCACAAGGATTGTAGGGACCGCACATGAACAAGCTGGACGAACAAGACTGGCCACAAAAAAGCCGCGACCTGGCGCAACTGCTGGCGCGCAGCGGCCTGGGCGACCGCGCGGCTTTTGCGCAGTTGTACGAGCGCAGCAGCGGCCACTTGCTGGCCGTGGTGCTGCGCATTCAGCGTGACCGCGCACAGGCCGAAGACCTGCTGCAAGAGGTCTACGTGTCGGTGTGGAAAGCGGCGGCCAGTTTTGATGCCGCGCGCAGCCAGCCGCTGACCTGGCTGACGCACATTGCGCGCCACCGCGCCATCGACAGCCTGCGCCGCGCGCAGACGCAGCCACGTTTGCTCAGCAGTAGCCGCGACGATGACGACGAGCGGCCCGACATCGAACAAGCCTTGGCAGACGATGGCCCAGGCCCGCTGGATTTGCTGGGCCTGGCCAGCGAAAAGCGCGAGCTGTCGGCCTGCATGGAGCACCTGACACCGCCGCAGCGCCAAAGTGTGGCGCTGGCTTTTTTTGACGGCCTGAGCCACGCCGAAGTGGCCGCGCAATTGCAGGAACCGCTGGGCACCGTGAAGAGCTGGGTGCGGCGCGCGCTGGCCACGCTCAAGGGCTGCTTGGACCGCGCAGCGGTGCGTGACACGAATGGCGACACTAAGCACGGGTCTAAGCACGAGACGAAGCAAAACATGCAAGGGGCTGCGTGATGGACTACGGAAGCAAACCCCTGGCCGACGCTTTGTCTGCATCCTTCGTCACCGGCACCCTGCGCGGCGCTGCGCGGCGGCGTTTTCAAGCGCTGCTGCCCAGCCACCCGGCGCTGCAAACGGCGGTGCGCGACTGGCAGGACAGGCTCATGCCGCTGACCGGCGTGGTGCTGCCGGTAGCACCCTCAGCGGCTGTGTGGCGCGGCATTCAAGCGCGGCTGTGGCCCGTGCCTAACGCCGTACCGTGGTGGCAGCGCTTAGGCCTGTGGCGTGCGCTGTCGGGCACGGCAGTGGCGGCAGTGGTCGGTCTGACGGTGCTGGTGGCCACACCGCCGCCGGCGCAAGCGCCAGTGGTGGTGGTGCTGCAAGGCACAGGGGCTGGCGGCGGCATCGGCGCCGCCGGCAGCACCATCGTGGCCAGCCTGAGTGGCGACGGCCGTGCGCTGGTGACACGTACGCTGACACCGGTGGCGTTGACGACAGACCGCGTGCTGGAGTTGTGGAGCGTGCCGCCGCAAGGCAACCCGCGTTCGCTGGGCCTGATCAAAGGCGATGGCTTGACCTTGCTGGACCGAGCCAAGCTGCCCGCCACCTTGCTCAAAGGCGGCACGGCGGCGCTGGCTGTCAGCGTCGAGCC
>JANNEX010000211.1:0-11567 GCA_031379155.1 Rubrivivax sp. | reverse complement strand
GGTGGCCAGAGAAACCGTGGTCGTGGCCGCCGCCAGCGGGCCGGTCGGCTCGGTGGTGGGCCAAGTCGCCAAGCTCAAGGGCTGCACCGTGGTGGGCATCGCCGGGGGCGCTGACAAGTGCCGTTACGTCGTCGACGAACTCGGTTTCGACTTCTGCGTTGACCATCACGCCGCTGACTTGCCCGGCCACCTGGCAGCCGCCTGCCCCAAGGGCATCGACGTGTACTTCGAAAACGTCGGCGGCGCCGTGTTCGATGCCGTGCTGCCGCTGCTCAACACCCAGGCGCGCGTGCCCGTGTGCGGCCTGGTCTCTGCCTACAACGCTACCGCTTTGCCTGCCGGCCCCGACCGGCTGGGCCTGCTGATGGGCACCCTGCTGCGCAAGCGCATCAAGATGCAAGGCTTCATCGTCTTTGACGACTACGGCCCGCGCTGGAGCGAGTTTGCGGGTGCCATGCGGCACTGGGTGGAGCAGGGCAGCGTCAAGGTGCGCGAGGACATCGTCTTCGGCCTGGAGAACGCGCCCGAGGCATTCATCGGGCTGCTGCAGGGCAAGAACTTCGGCAAGCTGGTGGTGCAACTGGCGCACGACTGAAGCTGGGCGCGGCCCGCTTGCGCCCGTCATGGGCGCCTTGTTCGCCAACGGGCAGACGCACAAGCTCGCCCCCCAGCACACTCAGCCCGCACAGTGGCTTGCCCGGCGCGATGGCGCGCTGCGTGGGGCCGCGCTGATCTGCTTGTGCGAGTCGCCCTGCAAGCACACCGGTGTGGCCGGTCTTCGTGACTGGTCCGGATGCCGACGCTGGAGTCGCTGCCGCAGTTGCTGGGTTGCTTGAACGTGGTGGAGGGCACCACGCTGGGCGGGCAGATCATCAGCCGGCACCTGCAGGCCGCTTATGTGCGGCGGCGTACAGACGCGCGCTGCCAATGCGGTCATCCTGCGCCACCCGCCGATAGAGATCGGCCGGTGAGCCGTCGGCGCAAGTGCTTGGCGGCTGTCAGCTTCTCCTGCCAACCCGACGCGCATGGGCCCGCCGGGGTCGAGTGTTGGGTGTCACAGGAGCGTGCGCCATTTTGGATACCACCATCGCCGCAGCGGCAGGCGAAGAGGCCGGCAAGTCTGATCGCGTCGCCGAACTGCAACGCCAAGAAGCCCTGCTCACCACCGGCGCGCTGCAAAGCGCCATTTTCAACAGCGCCAATTTCTCCAGCATCGCTACCGATGCCAAGGGCGTGATCCAGATCTTCAACGTGGGTGCCGAGCGCATGCTGGGCTACGCGGCGGTGGATGTGGTGAACAAGATCACCCCGGCCGACATCTCCGACCCCCAAGAGCTGATTGCCCGCGCCAAGGCCCTGAGCACGGAGCTGGCCACGCCCATCACGCCGGGCTTTGAAGCGCTGGTGTTCAAGGCCTCGCGCGGCATAGAAGACATCTACGAGCTGACCTACATCCGCAAGGACGGCAGCCGCTTCCCGGCCGTGGTGTCGGTGACCGCGCTGCGCGACGGCCAGGAAAGCATCATTGGCTACCTGCTGATCGGCACGGACAACACCGCGCGCAAACAGGTGGAAGCCGAGCAGCGCAAGCTTGACCAGCGGCTGCGCGACCAGCAGTTCTACACGCGCTCGCTGATCGAATCCAACATCGACGCGCTGATGACCACCGACCCGGCGGGCATCATCACCGACGTCAACAAGCAGATGGAAGCGCTCACCGGCAGCACCCGCGACGAGTTGATCGGTGCGCCGTTCAAGAGCTACTTCACCGACCCCGAGCACGCCGAGGCCGGCATCAAGCGCGTGCTGCGCGAAAACAAGGTCACCAACTACGAGCTCACCGCCCGCGCACGCGACGGCAAGCACACCGTGGTGTCCTACAACGCCACCACCTTCTACGACCGCGACCGCAATCTGCAAGGCGTGTTCGCGGCAGCGCGCGACATCACCGAGCGCAAGCTGCTCGACCAGGCCTTGCAGGAGACCAACGTGGCGCTCGAAGGCGCGAAGTCGGTGGCCGAAAAGGCCAACCTGGCGAAGTCGGATTTTCTGTCCAGCATGAGCCATGAGTTGCGCTCACCCTTGAACGCCATTCTGGGCTTCGCGCAGCTGATGGAGTCAGGGCCCCCGCCGCCCACGGTGGCGCAGCGAGCCAGCATCGTGCAGATCTTGCAGGCCGGCTGGTACCTGTTGGAACTGATCAATGAAATCCTGGACCTGGCGCTCATCGAATCGGGCAAGTTGTCGCTGTCGCTGGAGTCAATGTCTCTCGGCGAAGTGCTGGCCGACTGCCAGGCCATGATCGAGCCGCAGACCCTGCGCAACAACATCCAGGTGAGCTTTCCGCAATTCGACAGCCCGCAGTTTGTGCATGCGGACCGCACCCGCGTCAAGCAGGTGTTCATCAACCTGCTGTCCAACGCCATCAAGTACAACCGTGCTGGCGGCTCCGTCCTTGTCACGTGCAGCCCGGGCGTGGGCAAGTGCACCCGCATCAACTTTCAGGACACCGGTGAAGGCCTGTCGGCGGACAAGCTCGCGCAACTCTTCCAGCCGTTCAACCGCCTGGGGCAAGAGGTCGGCGCCGAGGAAGGCACCGGCATCGGCCTGGTGGTGAGCAAACGCCTGGTCGAATTGATGGGCGGCCAGATCGGGGCGCACAGCACGGTTGGCGTGGGCAGCGACTTCTGGGTCGAGCTCGACAGCACGGAAGCACCGCAACCCGCAGCGGCAGGGTCACCCACCCCCGTGTCGCTGTTGCGCACCAACGGCCACGCGGCGCAACACACGGTGCTGTGTGTGGAAGACAACCTGGCCAACCTGACACTGATCGAGAAACTGGTGGCGCACAGGCCGGACATCCGCCTGCTGACCGCGCGCGATGGGCGCAGCGGCGTCGACATTGCACTGACCAGCCAGCCCGACGTGGTGCTGATGGACATCAACCTGCCCGGCATCAATGGCATCCAGGCGCTGCGCATCCTGTCCGACAACCCCGCCACGGCGCACATACCGGTGATCGCACTGAGCGCCAACGCCATGCCGCGAGACATTGAGAAAGGCCTGCAGGCCGGCTTCTATCGCTACCTGACCAAACCCATCCGCGTGGCTGAGTTGATGGACACGCTGGACGAGGCCTTGGGCTTTGCCGCATCAAGCCGCCATGCCCGCAACAACTTGGCGCTGTCCAGCATGCCCGAAGGATCACCATGATCGACGCCAACGACATCCTCAATGCCCGGGTCCTCATCGTTGACGACCAGGAGGCCAATGTGTTGCTGCTGCATCGCATGCTGCTTGAGGCGGGCTACTCGAGCGTGTGCACAACGCAGCAGCCCGCGCAGGTGGCTCAGCTTCACAGTGAGCACGACTACGACTTGATCCTGCTGGACTTGCACATGCCAGCGATGGACGGCTTTCAGGTCATGCAGTCGCTGGGCGACAGGGGTGCTGCGAACTACCTGCCGGTCATCGTGCTGACGGCTTCACCCCAGCACAAACTGCGGGCCCTGCAGGCCGGCGCCAAAGACTTCATCAGCAAACCCTTTGACCTGGTCGAGGTCAAGACGCGCATCCACAACATGCTCGAAGTGCGCCTGTTATACCGACAGCTGGCGGACCACAACCAGCAGCTTGAGCGCGCAGTCATCGAGCGCACGGCCGAACTGCGCGACAGCCAGGCCCGTTACCGCAGCCTGGCCGCACTGGCCACCGATTGGTACTGGGAGCAGAACCAGACCGGTTCCTTCACGCATGTGTCCGGCCCCGTGACCCAGATGCTGGGGCTTGGCTTCAGTGCCTTCCTCGGCCAGGTCGGCGGCAGCCAGGAAATGGGCTGGATCGAGGCCGAGCGCGCCGAGCTGCACGCCCAGATCGAGGCCCGTCAACCGTTTCTGGACTTTGCCTTCTGCCGCATTCAACACGACGGCAGCAAGCGCCACTTCCGCGTCAGCGGCGAGCCGATGTTCGACGACGCCAGCGCGTACACCGGGTACCGTGGCGTCGGCGTCGAGGTCTACCCCGAATTACCCAGCAGCCCACGGCCTGGGCGCGCACATCACCTGGATGGTGCGGGCACCTGGCCGACCTCCATTCGCAGCAGCGTGGCGTAGATGCCAGCCGCGGCCACGCACCTAGCGTCTTGAGATCGTCGCGACCCCGCCGCTGAGCGAGCGCAAGGCCTCGCTGGCGAGGTAGCTGCGGGCGGCAGGCAGCCCCTTGAGGTAGGCGTCGAAGAAGGCCAGGCCCGTGCTGCGCACGTAGGACACGAAGACGGGTTGCGCCGAGTTGTTGAGGTTGAAGGTTTCGTGCGGCGTGTTCGGGTCGTCGATAAACATCTTGAACTTGTTGCCCGGTGGCATCAGGTCAAAGGGCTTGATGCGGTCCACCGCCAACTCGTCCGTGTTGTCGCCTTGCCCGGACTGCATCAGGTCGGGCAGCGTGCAGTCGCGCCAGGAGTTGTCGCCGTTGCCGCGGTCATAGAAGCCGAAGCGGCCAGGGCCCTGTGGCGAGTTGGCCAACACGGCCTGGATGGTCACCCTCAGCGGCTGGTTGGTCGGCGCGGGGCCCGTGAAACTGTAGGCCGGCAGGTTGGGCGCCAGGTCCACCCGCGCGCCGGAGGTGGTGCGCACGGTGTACGCGCCGCGCGAATGGCCGCCCAGGCCGATGCGCGTGTAGTCGATGCGGCCCCGCAGCGCCGGAAAGAACGCTTCGATGGATTGCAGATCGTTGAGCGTGGCGATGGCGTCACGCGGGCGGTCGACGTTCGACTCGAAGGCCAGGCGTGCACCCGGGCCGGCCGACGAGGCATCGACCCCGAACTCCAGCGCCAGCGCATCGACTTGTGCCGCCGAGCGCGGCAGGTGGGTCATCGACACCACGATGTAGCCCGCGGATACCAGCGCCGCCGCCCACTGGCTGTTGTTGTACTTGCCGTCGGTGCTCTTGTCGCCACCATGCGACCACAGCACCAACGGCAGCGGGCCGCTGGCGCCGTCCGGGTGGCGCACCAGGATCGGAATCTCGCGGACGCCGCTGGCATAGCTGGCACGCACGACATAGCCGTCCAGTGGCGTCGCTGCCCGCAGCGACAGGGGCGGGCTGTAGAGCGTGGACGCAGGCGGCGGGGCTGGCGGCGGCGGCGCGGGCGCATCACCACCGCCCCCACCACCTCCACAGCCGGCCAGGCCGGCCGTGCCGCCGCTGCCCAGCGCCAACATCAACCAGCGCAGCGCCGTTCTCTTGTCGATGGATGGGCGGGTCATGCGGGTGCTCCTGGAGTAACGGGCCCACATTAGGCGACCTTCGTTGCCGGTATGTTGCCGGGCAGTAAGGTGCCGTGGGCCCTCAGCTTGGTCTTGACGCGGCACGGGCGGACCGGGCCACATCCCAGCCCTCACACCGATGCGTTTCGCACAGGAGTTCGCTCAACCAGCAAGACCTTGCTCAGGTGCAGCAGCGGCACCATGGCCAGCCCGGCCGCCGTAGCGCCGAGCCACTGCAACGGCGTCAGCGGAAGAAACCCGAAGTTCTGTGCGAGCCAGGGAATGGCCGTGATGGCCAGCAGCGCCAGCAGCGTGCAGGCCAGAACCCAGCGGGTCACTGGCGTCAGCGCTGCCGCCACGCTGGGCCAATCGGTGCGCTCCCTCGGCATCGCACCCCTGAGGGTCAGCACCTTCTGCCCGGCACGCGGCCCGAAGGTGATGCGGTCGGTGATGGCCGCCGCCTGCTGCGGCCGCAGCGGCAGACGCCGTCCAGCACCAGGCAATGTAGAGGTATGTTGAGGTTGGCAGCCGAGCCGAAGCGCTGGATCAGTGTGACCGCGCCGCCGCGGCCTTCGTCGGGCTCGAGCCCGGCAGCGTCCAGCAGATGGCGCGTAACCACGCGCTGCACCCGTTGCAGCACCGGCGTGACCAGCTTGGGGCTGGGCAGCCAGCAGCGCGCGCAGCGGGATCGGCATGGACAGCACCCATTGCCGTACCGGCACGCGCGGGATGACGGGGTCCACCCGATGCGCTGCCGTCTGCGACATCCGGCGCGCGCCGCATAAAGGACAGGAGCCCCGCAGCTTGCGGCTGCAGGCCAGCAGCTTGTCGGGGCCGCGTTCGCCGCAGCGCAGCCGCAGGAAGCCCTGGGCCAGGATGCCGCACTCGAGGAAGGCGTCGAACTCGTCCTTGATGAACCGGGGCGGTTCGCTGCCGGAGCTGGCTTCGGTGTGGGCGATGAAGCTGGCTGCGTGCTGCTCCACCAGCCCAAACCAAGCGCATGAGCACCACCATCGGCCATGGGCAAATCCATCAGTCGACGCTGTACTTCGACACCGGTGACCAGACCGAAGCCGATGTGGCCGCCGGCAAGCCAGCACCGACACCCGCACGGCCGTAGCGGGTTTTGATTCCCGACGCCTGCGGCAGACACCCGACTTGGGGTGCCTGTGTGCGGGCTCGCACGGACGCAGCGTTTGCACTCGGGTATTTCTTGCCACTTGCGCATTGCACCTGCAAGGCGCCGCACAAAAAAGGAACCCGATGCCCAGCGCCAAAGCCACCCTGTGTTGCCTGTCCGTCGTCTGCGCCGCTGCAGCACCGGCGCAAGCGCAGATCAGCGTCTTCTTCAACGATCCTGCCGCCATCCACGCACCCTACTACGCCGATCTGCAACGACTGACGGTGGCCGCCGGCAAGCTGTGGACGGGCCACTTCATGCCCGGCGCGGCCGGCGTGGACCTCAGCGTCGAGATCAGCTTTGCAGCCATTGCCACGTCCACCGGACGCAGCCTGACCTCAGCCCCTGTGGGCACCAGCAGCAGCGGCCAGAACTTGTATGAACAGGGTGCGGCCTTCGAGTGGCGCACTGGCGTTGACAGCAATGGTGCTGCGCCCGACGTGCAGATCACGCTGGGCAACCTGGGCTATTTGCAGCAAGAACTCTGGTTTGACCCCGACACTTCGCGCGCCAGCGGCAACGTGCCAGCCAACCGCACCGACGCCTTTTCTGTCCTGCTGCATGAATGGGGGCACGCGTGGGGCTTCAACGGCTGGCTTGACGCACGCAGCGGGCTGGCGCCTGGCAACTGGGCGTCAACTTTTGACGCCTGGGTGAGGCCACAGCAAAGTGCTGCGGGCATCACTCTGACTTTTGGCGGACCACGGGCGGTCAGCCTGTACGGGGCGGCTGTGCCTTTGACCTTTGGCAACTACGCTCACCTGGGCAATGGTGCGGCGCGCGACGGTCTGGATCTGATGCCTGACTTGATGAACGGCGAGGTCTTTTATCGCGGTACGCGCTACAACATCTCGGCGCTGGACCTGGCAATCATGGGCGACGCAGGCCTGCCGCTGGCCCTGGTGAGCGCAGTGCCCGAGCCACTGCCCCTGCTGCTGTGGCTGGTGGGTGGGCTGACGGTGACGGCCAGCGCGCGTTGGCGCCGCCGAGCGCTTCAACCCTGAAGCGGCGCAGACTGCGGCCGGCTCAGGTGGCCTTGGACACGCTGATGGTCGGGAACTTGGCCGAAGAGTCCTTGGCCTTGATCGCGATCTTCACCGCCGCCTGGCGCGCGATGGCTTTGGAGGTGCCGACAGTGCCGCCGGTGCCGGGCGGCATGTCGATGATCCGGTAGTTCAGCTCGCACCGCGCCGTCTGGTGCAGCAACCGGTCGAGTGCTTGTGTGGCCAAGGGGCAGCGCCAGACCATGGCCTGGTCGGGCTCGGCCATGAAGCCTATGCTCATGACCTGCACGCCGTGGCTTTCCAGCGCCGTCATGAGCGGCGCATGTCGGCGCGGCCGTACATACTCAACAGCCCGCAGCCGACGCCGTGCAACGCTTCAAGCGGCGTCAGGTGCCGTGTCCGGGCGAAAATGGGCGAGGAGAAAAGGGGGGACTAAATTGCGTTTCTTCGCGCGGCAACGACGGTGGTGCCAGCCAATGGCGCAGCCCTGGCTTTGCAACGGCTGCGCCGGCGCGCCTCGTCGTCTCGTCGCCCCATGATCATTTCCGGCGCGCGCCTGGCCTACGGCTACACCACCACCGTGGTGCATGCCTTTGCGCACCGCGGTCTGCTGCGCCAGGCCGCCGTGCAAGACGCGCTGTGGCGTCAGATCCACTTCACGGGGGTGCGGGCCCTGCCCTACGTCGCAGGCATCGCGCTGCTGTTTGGCGCGGTCGTCGTGACACGCGCCATGTCCTGGCTGGGCGACGACAACGAGGCCGTGCTCAAAGCCATCATCAGCGACGGTGTGCGCGAACTGGGCCCGCTGCTCACGGCCTTCATCGTCATCGTGCGCAGCAGCGTGGCCATTGCGGCCGAAGTGGCGCTGCTGCGTCTGCGCGACGACATCAGCGCCGAGCTGTGGAGCCATGGCGAGCACGAGGACGAAGTCGTGCTGCCGCGCGTGCTGGGCGTGGCCATAGGCGCGGCGCTGCTCGAGATGTGCTTCCAGTTCGTGGCCATCGCGTCGGCGCTGCTGTTCACCGCCATCAGGCTGGACTCGACGCTGCAAGCCGAGCTGGACGGCTTTCTCATCGCCGCCACCTGGTCGCAAGTGCCGCTGTCGTTGGCGAAGTCGGCCATGTTCGGCGCTGGCATAGGCGCCATCGCTTGCTACCACGGCCTGCAAGTCGGGCGCGAGATCGGCGACGTGCCCAAGGCGGTGAGCGCCGCCTGCGCCGGCAGCCTGAGCTTCCTGATCGTGGCCGACGCACTGGCCTTCGCGCTGCGCTGGGTCTGAGCGGCCGCGTATGCTTGCCTTGCGATGAGTGAACTGCCTTTGAAACGCGAATCCGTGCGCCGTCAGGTGCTGCTCGCGCTGGCCCTTGCCCTGGCCCTTGGCCTGCTGCTGGCCGGCGCCATCGCCGCCAAACACGGCTTGTTCTCGCGCCAGGCCGAGCTCTACTTCGTCGCCGACAGCGCCGCCGGCATCACACCGGGCCTGAGCGTGCGCCTGAGCGGCTTTCGCATCGGCTCAGTGACCGACGTTGCGCTGCAAGACGACCTCAAAGTGCGCGTCACGATGCAGATCGAGGCCGAGCGCTTTGCCGCGCTGCGCGCCGACGCGCACGCCGAATGGTTCAAGGAACAACTGCAGGCGGCCGTGATTGACCTCAACCCCGGCGTGGCGGCAGCGCCCTTGTCGCCGACTGACCCGCGCGTCACCCTGGGCCGGCGCCGCACGCTGACCGAGGTAGCCAACGACCTGCGCAACCGGCTGGTGCCGATTCTTGACGACCTCAAACAGGTCTCAAGCACGGTGGCGCAACGCAAGGACGATTTGGGCGCCGCTCTGGCCAACACGCAGGCCGCCAGCGCACAGCTGGCCGCCGCCAGCAGCGAACTGCGCGCGCTCCTGAGCCAGGCGCGCGGCCGCGTGTCCACGGTGGGAGAGCAGGCGCAGCAGGCCATGGGCCAGGTGCCAGGCTTGCTGTCGCAGGTGAGCCAAACGCTGGTGCGGCTAGACGGTGCGGCCCAGCAGGCGCGGGGCACGCTGGACGGTGTCAACGCACGCCTGCCGGCGCTGCTGTCGAGCAGCGGCGACACGCTAGAGCAGCTCAATGGCGCCGTGCGCGACTTGCGCGCCGTGTCCGCCGCCGCGTCGGCAACGCTGCCGGGCGTGCTGCGCAGCACCGGGCCGCTGCTCGACGACACGCGCGACATGGTGGGTGGCGTGCGTGCGGCCTGGCCTGTGCGCGCGCTGGTGGCGCCGCCGCCCTCGGCCTTGGTGCCGCTGGACAGCCACGACGGCGCCCGGCTGCGCGAGTCGAATGCGCGCTGATCGCGTCGATACAGCCGTTGCAGCGCCGAGGCTGGCCGCCCTGCTGATCCTCATGCTGGCCTTCGGCCTGGCCCTCGGTCTGACGGCCTGCGGCGCCACGTCACGGCCGCTCAACCCGCCGCAAACCGCGCTGCAAGCAGCCCAGCTGGCCGGCGGCCGCGCTTTGGCACGCAATGACTTTGTGGCAGCGTTGGCGGCCTATCAGCAGGCGCTGGCGGCGGCCGAGTCGGTGGAGGACTTCGAAGGCACGGCCACCGCACGGCTGAACCTGGCTGCGGTGTGGGCCCGCCTGGCCCGGCCTGACGAAGCCGAAGCCCAGCTGGACCGCCTGCTGGCCGCACCGCAGCGCTACCCTGCAGCGCTGCTGCAACAAGCCGCCGCGCGCAAGGCGCTGGCCTCCTTCGACAGCGCACGTGATGCCGATGCCTTGGCCTGGGCCGACCGCGCCCAGGCCGGCTGCGCCGCACCCTGCGCGGTGGCTGCGGCGATGGACAACTTGCGCGCCGCACTGGCGCTGCAGCAAGGTGACGCAGCCCAGGCGCTGCTGCTGGCCCGGCGCGCCGCCACCCAGGCCATGTCGAGCGAGTTGCGCGCCGAACACGCCAACGCGCTGCGCTTGCAGGGCCGCGCGTTGACGATGAACAAAGACACCACCGCCGCAGCTGCCGTGCTGGCGCAAGCGCTGGACGAAGACCGGGCGCTGGGCCTGCCGGAACGCATTGCGCTGGACTTGATGCACGCGGCCCAGAACGAAGAGCAGCGCGGCCAGGTTGGCGCGGCGCGGGCCTTCTACGAACGCGCCTTGCAAGTCAGTCGCGCGGCCGGACTGACCGTGCTGGCCGAGCGCCTGGCAGCACGCTTGGCGGCGCGCTGATCAGTCCGGACAAGCCGGCGGCATGTTCAAGCCGGACAAACCAGTGTTTGTCCTGCGTCCGGTCCCGCGTCGAGTTCCTGCAACGCCGCAGCCAACGCTGCCGCCAGTTGCGCCAGGTTGCGCCGATGGCCCGCCGCCAGCGCCGGCACACCGTCGGCCACCGCCTGCTCGTGCCGCACGCTGCAGCGCTGCCCGCTGCGCTGGCGGGACGACTGCAGTTGCCACTGGGCGACCAGCGTGGCGCGGCCAGGCGTCGAGTCGAAGCGCGCAACCTCCAGAGTGATGCGCCATTCGGCGCGGCCTGCAGCCGCAGTCTGGCCCGCGGGGCCCAGCCGTGCGCCGAGTTGTTCGGACAAGGCATCACGCAATTCGTCTTGCAAGGGTGCTTGCCAGCGTTCGCCCTCCAGCACGGCCAGGCTGCCGTCGGCGCGGCGCAGCACGAACTGCGGTTGGTCGACCTGCGCCGGCACGCTCACTGGCGCCAGCCGCCAAGCCAGCGTGGGCGCAGCCACGCGCAGCGGTTCACCCAGCAGGCTGTGAAAGCGCGGCGGCGCGGCCGAGCCGCAGCCGGCGCTGAGCAACACGGCAGCGGCGCAGACCATGGCCCAGGCTGGTGCGCGCAGCATGTTCATGGGCGAGCTGGCGCCGCAGGGCCGGGCTCGGCGTCGGGTGCCTTGCCGCGCAGCAAGGATTCCGGGTGCTGCTGCAAGTAATCGCCCAGCACGCGCAACGCGCGCGCGGCGCGCTGCACTTCGCCCAGGGCCTGGCCGGCGCTGCGCTGCAGCGGCGCGTCGCTGTGCATGACGTTGCGGTCGAGTTCACCCAGGGTGCCCTGCAAGGCCTTCAAGGAAGTCTGCACTTCCAACAGCGTGAGCTGCGCGCTGGGGGACAGTTGACGGATGGCACCGTCGGCGCCCTCCAGCGT
>JANNEX010000153.1:0-13007 GCA_031379155.1 Rubrivivax sp. | reverse complement strand
CGTCTGGCTGGGCGACAGCATCGGCGAAATGCCCGTCTACTACGCCGCCGCCGACGTGGTCTTGCTGGGCGGCAGCTTTGCGCCTTTGGGTGGCCAAAACCTCATCGAAGCCGCAGCCTGTGGCTGCCCGCTGGTGATGGGGCCGCACACCTTCAACTTTGCGCAGGCAGCTGAATTGGCGTTGGCGGCTGGGGCGGCGGTGCGGGTGCCTGACATGCGAGCAGCGGTGGCCACGGCGCTGGCGTTGGCCGCCGGGCCAAGCGTTGCGTTGATGGGCGAAAAAGCGCGAGGTCTGGCCGGTGCCCATCGCGGCGCGGCCCAGCGCATGGCCCGCTGCATAGCGGCACTCTGGTTGGAATGAGCGGGGCCTGGGTAAGGCGAGGTCGGCAGTCCTTGGCAAGCCATCGCCAGGCGGATTGCTACCATGCCGACGGCCAGCCAAAGTCTCAGAGGACATGAACGCCGTAGAAATCGAAGCCGCCATATCGGATCTGGCCCTATTGCCATTTGACGCGGTGGAGTTTCCATTCGCCTTCCTCGCTGCGTTCGGCAACAAGGACACCACCCTCAAGCGTCTGCGCACTGGCAACAACAACACGTCGGATGTGGCCGGCGGCGTGCTTCAGCGCAGCAACATTCACATGGCCGTGTGTGCAGCCGGCACTGTGGGCGACACCCTCAAGGCCTTGCGTGCCAGCCCGGCCACAGCGAAGGCCAAGGCCAAGTTCATCCTGGCCACCGACGGCCAAACCCTGGAAGCCGAAGACCTGGCCGGCGTGGAGACCATCGCCTGCGCCTACCCAGACTTTCCCAATCACTTCGGCTTCTTCTTGCCGCTGGCCGGCATCTCCACCATCAAGGAGATCAAGGACAACCCCATCGACGTGCGCGCCACCGGGCGCCTGAACAAGCTGTACGTTGAACTGCTGCGCGAAAACCCCGAATGGGCCAGGGACGCGCGCCGCCCCGACATGAACCACTTCATGGCCCGGCTGGTGTTTTGCTTTTTTGCCGAAGACACCGACATCTTCAATGGTGACGGCCTGTTCACCCGCACCGTGGACCAGTTCAGCGAACGCGACGGCGCCAACACGCACGAGGTGCTGCAAGCCATCTTCCGCGCCATGAACACGAAGCTGGCCATTCGCGCGGCCGAGAACTTTCGCCCTTGGGCAGACCAGTTCCCGTACGTCAACGGCGGCCTGTTCTCAGGCAGTGCGGAGGTGCCGCGCTTCACGCGCATGGCGCGCACTTACTTGCTGCACGCCGGCAGCCTGCGCTGGCGCGAGATCAACCCCGACATCTTCGGCAGCATGATCCAGGCCGTGGCCGACGACGAAGAGCGCGGCGCACTGGGCATGCACTACACCAGCGTGCCGAATATTCTGAAAGTGTTGAACCCGCTGTTTCTGGACGACCTGCGCGCGCAGTTGGCCGAGGCCGGTGACAACGAACGCAAGCTGCTGAACCTGCGCAAACGCATGGCACGCATTCGGGTGTTCGACCCGGCCTGCGGCTCGGGCAACTTCCTGGTCATTGCCTACAAGAAGATGCGCGAGATCGAGGCGGAGATCAACCGCCGGCGGGGTGAGCAGCATTTGCGAAGTGAAATTCCGCTGACCAACTTTCGCGGCATCGAACTGCGCGACTTTCCGGCAGAGATTGCGCGGCTGGCGCTGATCATTGCGGAATTCCAATGCGATGTGCTGTACCGCGGGCAGAAGGATGCGCTGGCGGAATTCTTGCCGCTGGATGCGCAGAACTGGATCGTTTGTGGGAATGCGCTGCGGCTGGATTGGTTGAGCATTTGCCCGCCGACCGGGACCGGCGTTAGGGTGGTGGCGGATGACTTGTTTGGGACGCCCCTGGAGCAGGCGGAGATTGATTTTAAGAACGAAGGTGGGGAGACGTACATCTGCGGCAATCCGCCATATCTCGGTTCTACCTGGCAGAGCGAAAAGCAGAAGGCAGACTTGGAAGCAGTTTTCGCTACGCGTGGCAATAGCTGGAAATCGCTCGACTACGTCTCGGGCTGGTTTATGAAAGCTGCGGATTTCGGCACCAAGACCAAGACCGTCTCCGGGTTTGTATCCACCAATTCAATCTGCCAGGGTCAGCAGGTGCCAATACTTTGGCCGCTGCTCTTCTCCACAGGCCACGACATTTCATTTGCGCATACGTCATTCAAGTGGGCAAATCTGGCCAGCCACAACGCAGGTGTCACGGTGGTGATCGTGGGTTTGGCACAGATAGACAAGACGCTGCGCCGCTTGTATTCCATCGCCGATGGCGGCAGGAGCGATGTGGTAGATGTGAAGGCGGTGGAGTACATCAATGCCTACTTGGTGAAAGGTGCCAACGTGGTCATTGAAAGGGCACCGCGGCCATTGAGCGGCCAAGCTGGAATGAGCTTTGGAAATAAGCCTGTTGACGGTGGACACTTGTTGTTGTCCCAAGATGAAGTCAAGGCACTTGGCCTGTCGCTGGAACAACAGGCTCGCTTCATTCGTCGCATCTACGGTTCAGCGGAGTTCATTCGTGGCCTTGAGCGCCGTTGCTTGTGGATAGAAGATCGCGACCTGAGTGAAGCCATGCACATCCCCTCAATTCGGCAGCGCGTTGAAGGTGTTCGGGCGATGAGACTGGCGAGCCGCGATGGCGGAGCCAACGGCATGGCAGCGAAGTCGCACCAAATGCGGGAGATGAACATTGGGCAGGGTTGGACGATCACTGTTCCTCGAACCTCATCGGAGAGTCGGCCCTTCTTACCGAGCGGTTTGATCGATGCTCAAAGCACTGTGACGAGTGAAGCCTTCGCCCTCTACGACGCCCCGCTTTGGAACCTGTCGCTCATCGCCTCCCGCATCCATCTTGTCTGGATTGGCACTGTTTGCGGCAAGCTGAAAACCGACTTCCGCTACTCCAACACCCTCGGCTGGAACACCTTCCCCGTCCCCCTCCTCACCGAGCAAAACAAAGCCGACCTCACCGCCTGCGCCGAAAACATCCTGCTGGCCCGCGAAGCCCACTTCCCCGCCACCATCGCCGACCTCTACGACCCGGACGCGATGCCGGACAACCTGCGCCAAGCCCACGAACGCAACGACGAAGTGCTGGAGCGCATCTACATCGGCCGCCGCTTCAAGAACGACACCGAGCGGCTGGAGAAGCTGTTTGAGCTGTACACCAAGATGACCACGGCAGCGGCCCCCGCCGGGCCCAAAGCGAGAAAGGCGCAGCGAGCGTGAGCGACCAACCCGCCAGCTTGACCCCGCCGCCCGACGGCTATGCCGACTGGCTGGCCGACCTGAAGGGCCGCATCCACAGCGCCCAGCAGCGCGCCACACTGGCGGTCAACCGTGAACTGGTGCTGCTGTACTGGCACATCGGGCACGACATCCTGGCGCGGCAAGCGGCGCAGGGCTGGGGTGCGAAGGTGATCGAGCGGCCGGCGCATGACTTGCGGGCCGCGTTTCCGGAGATGAAGGGTTTTTCCCGCGCCAACCTGATGTACATGCGCGCCTTTGCACAGGCGTGGCCTGATGCTGAAATCGTCCAACAGGCTGTTGGACAATTGCCTTGGGGGCACAACCTGGTGTTGCTGACCCGCCTGAAAGATGCGCAGCAGCGCCTGGACTACGCCCACAGCGCCATCGCGCACGGATGGTCACGCAATGCGCTGACCATCCACATCGAAACGCGCCTTCTGGAACGCACCGGCCAGGCGGTGTCTAACTTTGATGTTCGCCTGCCCAAGCCGCAGTCCGACCTGGCCCGCGAGTCATTGAAAGACCCGTACCGCCTGGACTTTCTGGGGCTGGGTCGTGAGGCGGGCGAGCGCGAGATTGAAACTGCCCTGGTGAAACACGTCACCGACTTCCTGCTGGAACTGGGCGCGGGCTTTGCGTTCGTCGGGCGGCAGGTGCTGCTTAACGTGGGCGGGGACGAGTTTTTCATCGACCTGCTGTTCTATCACTTGAAGCTGCGCTGCTATGTGGTGATCGAGCTCAAGGCAGGCAAGTTCAAGCCCGAACACCTGGGGCAGCTTGGCTTCTATCTGACCGCTGTCGATCGTCAAGTCAAAAGCGAACACGACAACCCCACCATTGGCCTGTTGCTGTGCAAGAGCAAAAACAAGGTCGTGGCTGAATATGCCTTGGGCGACAAGACCCAGCCCATGGGCATTGCCGAATACAAACTGCTTGAGTCGCTGCCTGCTGAATTGCAGACCAGTCTGCCCAGCATCGAGCAGATCGAGCGTGAACTGACTGCCAGCAGCACATCCACGGACAACGACGCTCCATGAGCAAGCCAACCAACCCCACCAACGCCTACACCGTGCCGTCGGTGTCCATCACCACGGCGCGCACCGGCGCTTCCAGCAAAGCCAACGCGTTGGGGATGCGCGCCATGCAAGAGCGCGCTTATGCCAAGCGGGGCGAGCAATACCTGTTGATCAAGTCCCCACCCGCATCCGGCAAGTCCCGCGCGCTGATGTTCATTGCGCTGGACAAGCTGGGCAACCAGGGCTTGCAGCAAGCCATCATCGTGGTGCCAGAACGTTCCATTGGCAGCAGCTTTGCCGATGAGCCCTTGAGCCATTTCGGCTTTGATTGGGACTGGCAGGTGGCCCCGCAATGGAACCTGTGCAACGCCCCCGGCGCGGACGAGCCGCGCGTGGCCAAGTCCAAGGTGGGCGCGGTGCGCCAGTTTCTGGCCAGCACCGACAAAGCGCTGGTCTGCACCCACGCCACCTTTCGCTTTGCGGTGGATGAGCTGGGCGTCGAGGCCTTCGACAACCGCCTGATCGCCATTGACGAGTTCCATCACGTCTCCAGCAACCCGGACAACAAGTTGGGTGCGCAGTTGGGCGGGCTGATTGCGCGCGACAAGGTGCACCTGGTGGCCATGACAGGCTCCTACTTCCGGGGCGACAGCGAAGCGGTGCTGGTGCCCGCAGATGAAGCCCGGTTCGAGACGGTGACATTCACCTACTACGAGCAACTCAACGGCTACCGTTGGCTCAAGTCGTTGGACATCGGCTACTTCTTCTACACAGGCCCGTATGTGGATGCCGTCGCCAAGGTGTTGGACCCGGCACTCAAAACCATCATCCACATTCCCAGCGTCAATTCGCGCGAAAGCTTGCAAGACAAGGAACGCGAAGTGAACGAAATCATGCACGCGCTGGGGGATTGGAAGGGGGTGGACCCGGCCACCGGCTTTCATCAGGTGCAAAGCAAGGACGGCCGCACGCTGAAGGTGGCCGACCTGGTGGATGACAGCGACCCGTCCAAACGGACCCGCGTGCTGGCGGCGCTGAAAGACCCGGCGCAGAAGGGCAACCGCGACCACGTTGACGTCATCATTGCGCTGGGCATGGCGAAGGAAGGCTTTGACTGGATCTGGTGCGAACACGCACTGACCATTGGCTACCGCAGCAGCCTGACTGAAATCGTGCAGATCATTGGCCGCGCCACCCGCGATGCCGAAGGCAAGGAAAGGGCGCGCTTTACCAACCTGATCGCAGAGCCCACGGCCGAACAAGCCGCGGTGGCCGAGGCGGTGAACGACATGCTCAAGGCCATTTCAGCCAGCCTGCTGATGGAACAGGTGCTGGCGCCGCGCTACGAGTTCACGCCAAGAAACATAGGCCCGAAGGACGGTTTCGACTACGGCGAGGAAGGCTACAAGGCCGGCGGCCGCAACACCGGGGTGAACAAGGACACCGGCCAGGTTCATGTGGAAGTCAACGGGCTGATCACGCCACAAACCCCAGAGGCGACACGCATCTGCAGGGAAGACTTGAACGAAGTCATCACCAGTTTCTTGCAGGACAAGACCGTGCTGGAGCGCGGCTTGTTCGACAAGGAAAACACCCTGCCCGAGGAGCTGACCCAGTTGCGCATGGGCAAGATCGTGCGCGAGCGTTACCCGGAGTTGGGTGAGGCTGACCAGGAAGCCGTCCGACAACACGCCGTCGCCGCCATGAATGTCACCCAGCAAGCCAAGCTGCTGCTGGCCCAGGCCGACGCGGAGGGCAGCAGTACGGTTGAGAGCACGGGCGGCAGCACTGCACAGGGCAACATGGGCTTGCTCGATGGCGTGCGCAAATTCGTCAATGTGCGCGACCTGGACATAGACCTGATCGACCGCATCAACCCTTTCGATGCCGCCTATGCGGTGTTGGCCAAGGCGATGGATGAAAAATCACTGCGCCAGGTGCAGGCCAGCATTGCCGCCAAGAAGGTGAACATTCCGCGTGATGAGGCGGTTGAACTGACCGCCCGTGCCAGAACTTTCAAGCAGGAGCGAGGCCGCTTGCCAGACATCAACTCTGCCGATGCATGGGAAAAGCGCATGGCCGAAGGCGTGGCTGCTTTCGTGCGCTACAAGGCTCAGGAATTGGCGGCCAAACAAAGTGAAGCAGGCAATGGCTGACATTGACGAAGACGAATTGCTGGCTGATCTTGGCCTTGAAGTTGCCCCGCTCAAGGCCGCCAGCCGGACCCCACGCGAGGAACGCATCATCGCGGGCTTTGAGGACATTCTGCGCTTCCATCAGGCCCATGGCCGCGCGCCGCTGCATGGCGAAGGGCGTGACATCTTTGAGCGTCTGTATGCCGTGCGCCTGGACCAGCTGCGCAAGTTGCCAGAAGCTCAAACCCTGCTGGCTCAACTGGACCGCCCCGGCCTGCTGTTGGGCGCAACAGTGGCACCGGGCGATGTGGATAGCCTGGACGAAGACGCCTTGCTGGCCGAGTTGGGAATTGGTGTGCGTGCCGGCGCCGAACCCGGCGACCTGAACGACATCAACGTGCTTCGCCATGTGCGCACCAGCACTGAGAAGCGTGCGGCAGAGGAGGTTGCAAATCGCACGCCGTGTGCCGACTTTGACAAGTTCCAGCCCTTGTTCGAGCAGGTGGAGCGTGACCTGAAAACTGGCGTGCGCAGAACGCTTCGTTTCGGACGCGACGCCAGCATTGCCATCGGAAACTTTTTCATCCTGGGTGGGCAACTGGCCTATGTGGCCGAGGTGGGAAACCAGTACCGCACACCCAACAATGAAACCAATGGCCGCTTGCGAGTGATCTACGCCAATGGTACCGAGAGCGATCTACTCATTCGCTCTTTGCAGCGCGCGCTCTACAAGGACGACACCGGCCGCCGCCTGACCGACCCGGACATCGGGCCACTCTTTGGTGGCGAGGCAGAGGCCGACGACATCGAGTCCGGAACCATCTATGTGTTGCGCAGCCTGTCCAACCATCCGTTCGTGGTGAAGCACCGCGAGCTGATCCACAAGATCGGTGTGACGGGTGGCACCGTGGAGGCCCGCATCGGGGGCGCGGACAAGGATGCCACCTACCTGCTGGCTGACGTGGACGTGGTTGCCACCTACAAGCTGCACAACCTGAACCGGGTCAAGCTGGAGAACATATTCCATCGCCTGTTCGGCGCAGCACAGCTAGACCTGACCATCGAAGACCGTTTCGGAAATCCCGTCAAGCCGAGGGAGTGGTTTCTGGTGCCGCTGCATGTGATTGATGAAGCGGTTCAGCTCATCCGGGATGGATCCATCACCGATGTGGTCTACGACCCCGAGACCGCCAGATTGGTTAGCGCCACGCGCACGCAATGACCGTCAGCGCACATCATCGCCATGGATGTGCAACGCCTCCAAAAACCGCGACACCATGTTGTAGGACGCGATGGTGGCCACCAACTCCACCGTCTGCTGCTCACCCAAGTGCTGCTTGACAGCCAGCAGGGTCTGGCGCGGCACTTGAATCTGGCGCGTCATGGTGTCGCAGAGTTCCAGCACGGCGCGCTCACACGCGTTGAACTCGCCCGAGCCTGACCAGTCTGGCAACGCCGTCAACTGCGCTTGCCTAACGCCCACCTTCAGAGCAATGGGTTCATGCTGCTGCGCTTCATAGGGCGCGCCGTTGACCTGCGCCACACGCATGATGACCAGTTCACGCAGCGCCGCGGGCAGGTCCAGCTTTTGGCGCACCGCCGTCATGAAGCCCAGCCAACCTTCGGCAAGCGGCGCGCTGTGCAGCAGCATCTGGTAGAGGTGCAGCACGCTGCCGCGTTCTTTGACGATGCGCTGCACCAGGGGTTGGATGTCGGCTCGGCTGAGGTCTGAATACGGCAGGTGGGCCATGGTGTTTGGGTTTCGGTGAGTGGGATGCCGAGATTGTGGGTGTGCGTGTGCCAGTGCGTATTTCCTCGCACAGGGGCCCCGTGCGCCGCAAGCCAGAATCGGCGCATGAAGCACCTCATCACCGCCTGTCTTTTGGCCTCCGCCGTTGTTTGCACCGCGCCCGCGCAAGCCCAGGCCTGGCCCACCAAACAGCCCATCAAGTTGGTGGCGGTGTTCCCGCCTGGCGGCTCGGTTGACCAGGTGGCGCGCATCCTGGCGCCAGCCTTGCAGCAGGCACTGGGGCAGACCGTGGTGGTCGACAACAAAGGTGGCGCATCGGGCTCCATCGGCACCGCCGCCGTGGCCACTGCGCCGCCTGACGGCTACACGCTGGCAGTGGTCTTTGACACCCATGCCGTGAATCCGGCCTTGCAGCCGGGCCTGAGTTTTGACACACGCAAAGACCTCACGCCCGTGGCCTTGGTGGGCACCAGCGCCATGGTGCTGGCGACCTTTGCCGATTCGCCCTACAAGACTTTCGCCGACGTGGTGGCGGCGGCCAAGGCCAAGAAAAACGTCAACTTCGGCAGCATCGGTTCAGGCAGCCTGGGCCACCTGGCCATGACGCTGCTGGCCAAGAGCAACAACCTGGACATCGTGCATGTGCCCTATCGCGGCGGCGGGCCCTTGATGAACGACGCGCTGGCCGGCCATGTGCCACTGTCCATAGCCTCGGTGTTTCTGATCAAGCCGCATCTGGACAGCAAACGGCTGCGCGCGCTGGCCGTCACCACGTCGCAGCGCAGCGCGCGTTTGCCCGACGTGCCCACGGTGGCAGAAAGTGGCTTTGCGGGCTTTGACGCGCCCGCTTGGTGGGCCGTGCTGGCGCCGGCCAAGACACCGCCTGAAATCGTCAAGCGCTTGAACGAAGAGATCAACAAGCTGCTGGACCAGGCCGAGGTGCGCGACAAGCTGTCGGCGCAGGGCATAGACATCACGCGCACCACGCCTGATGCGGCGCGTGTGTTCATCGAACGTCAGATGGACATCTGGGCCAAGGTGGTCAAGGACAACGGCATCAAGGCGGACTAGACCTGCCCCCGGTGGGTTTGCCGCCGCCCCCCGAGGGGCTGGCCAGGCACCCGAGTGGCTCTACTGCTTGGGCGTGCGCGCGATGCGAAACCCCAGGTCAGCCGCGCGGTAGCTGGCCGGCTGCGAGACACGCGCCGCTGACCTGATGCTGGCCTGCGAGCTGGCCCAGCTGCCACCGCGCACGACGTGGCGGCCGCAGTCGCCGCTGCTGCGCACACGTCCGTCGTTAGCGGCACCGGCATGGGTGGCGTTCCAGCAGTCCTGGGTCCACTCGGCGGCGTTGCCCATCATGTCGGCCAGGCCGAAGTTGTTCTTGGAAAAATAGCCACCGGGCGTGGCAAAAGGGTAGCCGTCTTTGCAGTCGAAAGCACCCGGCCAATCGAGTTGCGCGCGCAGGCTTTCGTCGGCCACGTTGGCGTTGCGGCAGGCGCGGCTGGAGCGGTCGGCCGACCAGGGTTTGACGGTGTTCCAGGTGCGGGCGAAAAAGCCCGCCGTGTCGGCCCAAGGGCGCGGTGTGGCGGTGCCGGCGCGGGCGGCAAATTCCCATTCGGCTTCACTGGGCAGGCGGTAGCGTTCGGTGCTGCCATTGAGCCACTGCAAGTAGGCTTGCACGTCGTTCCAGGTCACGCAGACCACGGGGTGTGCTTCCGTTTGTGGGTAACCCGGCGCGCGCCAATTCGCCGCCGGCTGCAACGGCCACTGGCCGCCTTTGCCGGGCACCGTACAGCCGCCGCGCGATGAAGACTCGGCTTCGGTGACGAAGCTGGTGGCCTCAGTGAACTTGCGGAACTGCGCCACCGTCACCTCTTGGTAGGCGAATTCAACAGCCGCCATCTTGACGCTGCGCTGGGGCTGTGCGGCTTCGTCGATCTGGCCGTTTTCGCCCAGTTCATCAGCTTCGGCGCCCATCAAGAAGTCGCCGCCGCTCAGGCGCGCCAGGCTCAGTTCACGCAGCGCGGCGGTGCGCAGGGCTTCGCGCTCTTTGTCGGGCAGTGGGCGGTCTGGCGTGGTGCGTTGTGTGGCTACTGGCGTGGGTGGCGCAAGGGCAACGACCACCGGTGGTGCCATGGCCAGCTGCTCGCGCAGCGTGCGCAGCGCGGTGTTGGCCTGGGCCAGCAAACGCCCACGCGGAAATTCACCCAAGAAGGCCTGGTAGGCCTCGACGGTATTGGCGCGGCGCGCCACTTCAAAAGCCTGCGGCTCTTCGACCAACGCGCGCTGTTCGGCTTCACGCAGGGCGATGTTTTTCAGCGCCGTGCGCGCGGCCAGCACATAGCGGCCTTTGGGGAACTGCTGCAAGTAGGCCTCAAAGTGCTCTTTGCCGCCTTTGGCTTGCACGTCACGCCACACGAACCCGTCGGCGTCTTTGGTGCCTGGGGGCACAGTGGCCAAGAGCGACGGCGCCACTTCGGGCATAGGCTGCGTGAGTGCTGGGGTTGCGGTCAAAGGGGCCGTTGGCATCAATGGGGTCGCGGCGGGCCGCAGCGACGCCAACTTGATGCGCGCCGCCGCCGCGTAAAGACCCGTCGGGTACTCCACCAAATAGGCCTGGTAGGCGGCCACGGTGCCGCTGGAATCGGCGGCCTGCCAGGCTGCGGCGTCGGCGTTGGCCGGCGCTTGTTGCACGGTGACTTGCGCTGGCCCGGTGACGATGAAGTAGAAGTCACCCGTCAGGCTGCCTTCCATCCACGGCTCTTGTTTGCCCTTGGTGGCGTCGCGCACGCGGATAGTCACGCGCTTCAAGGCCGTTTCAATCGGCACGCCTTTTTCGTCGATCTGCGCCAGCAGCGCTTCGGTGTAGGTGCCGTGCTGGCCGCCGCCGTCTTCGGCCACGCTGCCTGGGCGCGTGGCGTAGTGGATGAGCGTGCCGCTGGGCGCTTGCACACGCGCCAGGCCACTGGGCGCGGCGCGAAAGCGGCGTGAGAAAGGGTTGTTGCGGCAGGCGTCCAGCAGCACCAGGTTCACGCCGGCCTTGGAGTCTTCCATGATGTTGAGGACCGAACTCAGGCTCAAGCTCTGGTTGGGCACGTCTTCTTCGCTGCTGAGTTCGGCGTCCACCGTGGGCAGGTGGTTTTCACCGCGCACTTGCAGGCCATGGCCGGCGTAGAAAAACAGGGCAACAGAACCAGGGCGGATGAGGTTGCGAAACTCGCGCAGCGCAGTGCCGACTTGTTTGGTTTGCAGGTTCTCGAAGTAGACGACCTCAAAGCCCATGCCCTTGAGTTTGGTGCGCATGGCGCGCGCGTCGTTGACCGGATTTTTCAGCGGCGAATCGCGGTAGGCGGCGTTGCCCACCACCAGCGCCACGCGGTGTTCGGTGCCTGGGCCGGCGGCCGACTGCGCGTGTACCGCGCCGGCCAATGCAAGCAGCGTGGCACACAGCATGAAGAAGAAGGTAAAGCGCGCGCACAGCATCTGAAACCCCGCATGGACAGCGGCGCCAGTTTATTCGCGCCGCGCCCCGCTCGGGTCATTCGCTCAGAGGGTTGCGGGATCTGCGCCGCACCCGTGCGGGTGGCGCTCAGCCCACGATCAGCCCACGATCAGCCCACGCTCATCCCACGCTCAGCCCACGCTGTTGCGCAGCAAGTCCAGCGCCGGCAGGCCCGCGCTGCCGGGAAACACGCTGCTGTCCAGCGCGCTGCGTGCCACCTTCAAGTGGTCGCCCAACAGGCCTCGCATGGCGCTGCGCAGGTCTGTCGTGACACGCAAGTCGCGGCCTTCGAAGCGGTCCTTCTTGGCCAGGCCCGGCCACTGTGTGATGACGCGGCCGCCCTGCACCGCGCCGCCCAGCACAAAGGCCGCGCCGCCAGTGCCGTGGTCACTGCCCTGGTTGCCGTTGACAGCAACTTCACGGCCGAATTCGGTGGCCACCAGCACCGCCGTGCGGCCCCAGGCGCCGCCCGGCAGCAGCGCCTCGCGCAAGGCGTCCAGCGCCGCGTCCAGCGTGCGCAGGTTGTTGGACATGGCGCCGTTGGGCAGCGTCTGGTTGGTGTGCGCGTCCCAGCCGCCCATCTCCATCACCGCCACCTGCGAGCCGCGCTGCAAAAACTCGGCCGCCTTGCGCGCCAGGGCGATGGCCACACTGCGGCCCCCGCCGCCGCCACCTTGCACATTGGCCGCCATGCCAGGCTCTTCACGCAGCCCGCGTGCCCGCGCCAGGGCTTGGGCTAACGCCGGATCGTTGCGGTACATGGATTCCAGCCGCGCCACCAAATCGGCACCGGGTTCGGGCAATGAAGACGGCGCCCAGGTGTCGACTTCAGCCGGCCCGCGCAGCACCAGCGGCACTGCGGTTTCCAGCGCCACGGCTTTCATGGGCGTGGCGCTGCCGTTGCCGGCCGCCAGGGCACGCGCCAGCCAGCCGGTGCTCAGCTCATACGGGCGCAGCCCGCCACTTTCCAGCACCTGTTGAGCGTCAAAGTGCGAGCGTTCGCGGTACGGCAAACCCACGGCGTGCAGCACGGCCAGTTCGCCGCGCCCATACATGGCGTGCAGTTGTGGCAGCAGCGGGTTGAGCGCAAAGGTGCTGTCCAGTTTCAGCGGCTCACTGGCGAACTGGCCCAGCACGCCACGGGCTTCGGCAAAGGCCGGGTCGCCGATGGCGGGCACCGCCGTGAGGCCGTCCATGCCACCGCGCAGGATGATGAAGACAAAGCGGTTGGTGTTAGCTGCCGCAGTGGCGGCCACACTCAGCGTGGCCCAGGGCGACAGGGCCGCGCCAGCGAAAGCAGCGTGCAAGAGTTGACGCCGGGTGTGCATGCGC
>JANNEX010000127.1:0-2369 GCA_031379155.1 Rubrivivax sp. | reverse complement strand
CGAGGGCAGCGTGCAGGACTGGCTGACCCAGTCGAAGCGTTCGAGAGAGATCGCGCAGCAGCGTGCAGCGGCCGCTGTGCTGGGTGTCATCAGCAAGTCGGTGGCCGACGCGCGGCCGGTGTTCGAGAGCATCTGCGAAAGCCTGCAACGCCTGCTGCCCGGCGCCGACCTGGCGCTCGGGGCCATTGAGGACGACGACCTGCTTCACTTAAAGGTCGCCACGGGCGAGTCGGCGGACGCTGGACGCCGCTTCTGGCCGAGGCCGGCGCCAGGGCGCGACCTGGTCACCGGTGAGCCTTCGCACTGGCCCGACGTCCTGCACGGTCCCGGCGTGCCGGACTCGACTCGCGCCGTAGCAGGCACGTTGGGACGCAATGCCGCCATGCTGAGCGCGGCCATGGTGTCGAGCCAGCGCGTGCTGGGCACGCTGACGGCCTTGCACCTGGACATGCGGCCCTTCACCGACAAAGAGATCCGCCTGCTCAAGACTTTTGCTGACCAGGCGGTGATCGCAATCCAGAACGCCCAGCTGTTCAACGAGACGAAGGAAGCGCTGGAACGGCAGACGGCCACCGCCGAGGTGCTGCAGATGATCAGCCGGTCGATCGCCGATGCTGCGCCCGTGTTCGACACGATCCTTGAACGTTGCGAACACCTGTTCGACGCGAATTCCTTTTCGCTGATGCTGGTCAACGAGCCGGGACAGATCGACTTTGCGCGGCTGCGCTTCACGGCCCTTGGGCGGGCGCAGCTGGGCGAAGGCGAAACCGCTGACATTGAGGCGCGCTTTCGCACCCTGTACCCGATGCCGCTGCAAGGCAGCGCGATTCAGCGCGCCTTCGAGGCGGGCGACGTGGTCGAGTACACCGACGTGCTGAACGAACCCGACGTGGCGCCGTCCGCGCGAGCGTCGGCCTTGTTGCTGGGCACGACTTACTCGCTGATGGTGGCGCCCCTGATGTGGGCTGGCCGGGGCATCGGCGGCTTGATGATGAGCCGGGCCGCAGGCCCTTTTGCGGCCGAGGAGCGTGCACAGCTCAAGACCTTTGCCGACCAGGCCGTCATCGCGATCCAGAACGCGCGGTTGTTCAAGGAATCGCGCGAAGCGCGGGCTGCGGCCGAATCCGCCAACGAAGCCAAGAGCGCCTTCCTGGCGACCATGAGCCACGAGATCCGCACGCCGATGAACGCCGTCATCGGCATGAGCGGCTTGCTGCTGGACACGGCACTGAATGACGAGCAGCGCGACTTCGCATCGACGATTCGGGACAGCGGCGATTCGCTGCTGACCATCATCAACGACATCCTGGATTTTTCGAAGATCGAGGCCGGGCGCATGGACATCGAGGCGCAGCCCTTTGACCTGCGCGAATGTGTGGAATCAGCACTGGACCTCATCGGTGGACGGGCGGCTGAGAAGCACCTGGACATTGCCTATGTCTTCGAAGGCGAGGTGCCGCCGGCCATCAGCGGTGACGTGACACGCCTGCGCCAGGTGCTGCTGAATTTGCTGAGCAACTCAGTGAAGTTCACTGAGAAGGGCGAGGTGGTGCTGACGGTGCGCGTCGAAGGTGACGAGCAAACGGGCGAAGGCAGCAAGCTGCACTTCATGGTGCTTGACACCGGCATTGGGCTGAGTGAGCTTGGCCTGTCGCGCCTGTTCCAGAAGTTCAGCCAGGCCGATTCATCCACCACGCGCAAATACGGTGGCACGGGCCTGGGCCTGGCCATCAGCAAGCTGCTGACTGAGCTGATGGGCGGCACCATGTGGGCCGAGAGCGCCGGTGCAGGCCAGGGCAGCAGCTTTCATTTCACCATCACTTGCAAGGCCGCCAACCTGCGCGAAGGCGGCAAGCGCGGCTTCATCGGCGAGCAGCCGGTCTTGAAGGGCAAGCGCCTGCTGGTGGTTGACGACAACGCCACCAACCGGCGCATCCTGGCGCTGCAAGCCGCCAAGTGGGGCATGGTGGCGCAGGACAGTGACTCAGCGCAGCACGCGCTGGAGATGCTGAAGACTTCAAGCTACGACCTGGCCATCATCGACATGCACATGCCCGGCATGGACGGCAGCATGCTGGCCAACGCCATGCGCCAGCAAGGGCACACGCTGCCGCTTGTGCTGTTCACATCCCTGGGCTTGTCGCGCCGCGAGAACAGCGACCCGCACTTTGCCGCCACGCTGGCCAAGCCGCTGCGCCAGAGCCAGCTCTTTGACACCCTGGTGACCCTGCTGGCGCAAGACGCCGCACCCAAACAGGCGACCACCCAAGCCAAGCCCAAGATCGACGCCACCATGGCCCAGCGCCACCCGCTGCGCATCTTGCTGGCCGAAGACAATGTCGTGAACCAGAAGCTGGCCATGCGTCTTT
>JANNEX010000121.1:0-4460 GCA_031379155.1 Rubrivivax sp. | reverse complement strand
CCAGACCAAGGCCGGCAACAACAGCAGCCATCTGAAGTCAGACTGCAGGGCAAAGTTGGTGGCGCTCATCAGCACCACCGTCAGCGCGCCAGCCATTCCCAAGGCCCAGGGCGTGCCCTTCCATCGCAGCGGCATGGCGGTGCTGGCAATGAACACCGTGAGCACGCCTGCACCGGCCATGAACCCGCCCATGACGGTGAACACTTTTCGCAACCACGCTTCGAGCCCGGGCACGGCAACTCGAAGCTGTTCAAGCGTGATGCCCATGAAGCGTGGGTCTTCAGGCAACAGGGGTGGCCGCAGCACGATGAAATAAAAACCCAGTGTCATGAGCCAGACGCCGCAGGCTGTGAGCATCCACGTTGACACCTGCCAGCACTTGCCAGCGGCCTGCGGCGGCAGCCCTGTGGCTGCGCCTGCATTGCGCATCGACTCACTCAAGCTGCCACTCCCGCAGCAAACTTGGTGGCGGTCGACTGCGCACTGGGCGACCCCACACGCTTGATGCCGGCCAGCTTGGTGCGCTTGAGCATCAAGGCGTTGATGGCCACCACCGCCGAGCTGCCCGACATCGACAGCGCGGCGATTTCGGGCGACAGCGTGAAGGGGTAGAACACCCCCGCCGCCAGCGGGAATGCGATGACGTTGTAGCCCACCGCCCACCACAGGTTCTGGTGCATCTTGCGCAGCGTGGCGCGCGACAACTCAATGGCACCGACGACGTCGTAGGGGTCGCTCTTCATCAGCACGACCTGCGCGCTTTCCATCGCCACGTCGGTGCCGGCGCCGATGGCAAAGCCCACGTCGGCTTGTGTCAGCGCCGGTGCGTCGTTGATGCCATCGCCGACCATGCCGACCTTGTGGCCCTGGTCTTGCAGCGCCTTGATCTTGG
Organism: Rubrivivax sp.; assembly: GCA_031379155.1. Lineage (GTDB taxonomy): Bacteria > Pseudomonadota > Gammaproteobacteria > Burkholderiales > Burkholderiaceae_C > Rubrivivax. The sequence continues at coordinate 3,568 of JANNEX010000121.1, read as the reverse complement.
CGGCCTTCTGGCCCGGCAGCACTTCGGCCAGCACGATGTCGATGCCCAGTTCCTTGCCGATGCGCTCAGCCGTGGCCTGGTTGTCGCCGGTCATCATGGCGACCTTGACGCCACGCTCTTGCAGCTTGGCAATCGTCGCCTTCGACGTCGGGCGCACGGCGTCGGCAATCGCGATCAGACCGATGAGCTGGCCGGCGCGCGCCACAAACACCACCGTGCGGCCACCGCCTTCAAGCCGCGTGGCCTCGGCCGCCAGGGCCGTCATCGACGTGGCGCTCACGTTTTCAGCCTGCATCAGCTTGCGGTTGCCGAGCAGCACGACCTCGGTGCCGAGCACATGGGTGACGGTCGCGCGAGCGCCCTGCCCGTCGATGTTGGCAAAGCCTGTGGCGGCCTCGACAGGCGCAGTACCCGCTCGCTTGAGCACCGCCTGCGCCAGCGGATGTTCAGAGAACTTTTCGACCCCCGCTGCGACAGCCAGCAATTGCGCTTCGCTGACCCCGGCTGCCGTGACCATCTCAACCACATCGGGCTGGCCCAGCGTGAGCGTGCCCGTCTTGTCAAACACAACCACCGTTAGCTTGGTGGCGTTTTCCAACGCTGATGCGTTCTTGAACAAGATGCCGTTCATGGCCCCCAGGCCGGTGCCGACCATGATGGCCATGGGCGTGGCCAGGCCCAGCGCGTCGGGGCAGGCAATGACGAACACCGTGATGGTCAGCGTCAGTGCAAACAGCAGCGGCTGGCCCAGCACCCAGAACCAGACGGCGAACGTCAACAAGCCGACGGCGATGGCGGCCAGCACCAACCACTGCGACGCCTGGTCGGCCAGCAACTGCCCGGGTGCTTTGGAGTTCTGCGCCTCTTGCACCAGCTTGACGATCTGCGCCAGCGCCGTGTCGGCGCCGACCTTGGTGGCCTTGTAGCGGAAACTACCGCTCTTGTTGATGGTGGCGCCGGTGACGGGGTTGCCGACGACCTTCTTCACCGGCATCGATTCACCCGTCAGCATCGATTCGTCGACTTGCGAACTGCCTTCGATGACTTCACCATCCACCGGGATCTTGTCGCCCGGCTTGATGACCACCGTCTCGCCGGCCAGCACCTGCGCCGTCGGCACTTGCGTTTCGACACCGGCGCGCACGACGGTGGCCATGGGCGGGGCCAGGTCCATCAGCGCACGGATGGCGTCCGACGCGCCAGCGCGGGCGCGCATCTCCAGCCAGTGGCCCAGCAGGATGAAGACCAGCAGCACGGCCGACGCCTCGAAGAACACCTCACTGTCGTAGAAGAAGGTGGCGCCCACGCTGAACAGATAGCCGGTGCCCACCGACAGCACGATGAGTGTGGCCATGTTGGCGACGCCATTGCGCGCGGCGCGCAAGGCCGCGACCACAAAGGGCCAGACCGGATAGGCGATGGCGGCCGTCGCGGCAAAGAAGAGAAAGAGCTTGCGCTCCATGCCGAAAGGCGTGGCGAAGTTGCCGAACATCGCGCCCATTGGCGAGAACAGAAAGACCGGCACGGCAAACACCAGGGCGACCAGAAAACGGTTGCGCATGTCGTCGGCCATGGCCTGCATAGACATGCCGCTGGCGTGGCCCATGTCATGCATCATCTCCGCCTTCTGATCAGGCGCGGCTGCGCCTGCGTGCGCGCCGCCGGGCATCGAATGACTTGCGTGCGCAGCGTGGGGCCCGTCGGCGGTTTTGTGATCCGCCGACGCGCAGACATGCGCCGGCGCCAACTCTCCGCGGCAGTGGTAGCCGCAGTCGATGACACGCTGGCGGATGGCGTCCAGCGTGGTCTTCGCTTCGTCGTAGTGCACGGTCGCGCTGCCGGCCACATAGTTGACGTCGGCGTGGTGCACACCCGGCAGCGTCGACAGCTGCCGCTGCACACCGGCTGCGCTCAGGGTAGAGACCAACTCACCGACTTCGATGGTGCTTGTTTTCATGATGGGGCGTGCCCGCCGTGCTCGGCCGTTTGCGCCTTGGCGGGAAAGCCGAGCCGGGCCATGGCCGACTCAAGCTGAGCCGCCGTGACCCGACTCGCATCGACCACCACAGTTGCCACTGCGGGCCGCAGCGTCACCTCGGCGTGGCTCACGCCGTCAATCTTGCTCAGTGCGCGCTGCACGCTGCCGGTGCAGCCGCCGCAAGTCATGCCACTAACGTCGAAAGTGAGGGTTTTCATGATGCGTTCTCCTGGGGGTTGAAATCAGGTCGTCGCTGCCGCAAAAAAGGCCCAGCAGCCCCACGGCCTGCATCGCAGGCGTCCATCTGAGGTCACGCCAGCACACGGAAATTGATCATCATTCCGGCGTCTTCGTGTTCGAGGTTGTGGCAGTGGAAGAGATAGGTCTGATGGCCGGGGAAGTCGTGCGCAAAGTCGATGGCAATGCGCACCGTTTCACCAGGCCACACCAGTACCGTGTCCTTCCAGCCCAGGTCGCTGACGGTGCGGCCCTTGCCGAAACGCGCTGTGGCTGTCGAGCTTGCAAATTGCGGCGGGCTGTTCAGGCGTTCAAGCACCTGGAACGAAAAGCCGTGGATGTGCATGGGGTGGGGCATGCCCGCTGCGGGATTGCTGATGCGCCAAACTTCCACCGCGCCGCGCCGCACGTCGAAGGCGATCTGATCCATGCGAAAGCTCAGGCCGTTGATGAGGAAGCGCATGTGCTCCATCGACAGTTCAATCTTTCGCTCAGACGCTCCCTCGGTGCGGATAGGCTTGATCTCAGACAGCGCCGCCGGCAAGGTGGCCACCACCCGTTCACCCGCCGTGACCGACAGCTTCAGCACGTTGAATGCGGCGCCCAGTGGCAGCCGGGACGAGCCCATGCTGTTCATCATCTGGTTCATGCCCTGACCACCCATGCCACCCATGCCCCCTTCGTTCTCCATCGGGTCGAATGCCAGGCTTCTGAGAAACACCGTGTCTGCGGGCTGTGCCTGCGCTGCGTCGAACAGCACATCCAGGCGTTCGCCCGGCGCCAGGAAGGCTTCGCTCACGGCTTCGGGCTTGTCGATCAAACCGCCGTCGGTGCCGATGACGGTGAAGGGCAGCGTGGTATCTCCTTTGACAAAGGCGAGCCGGTAAATGCGGGCGTTCGATCCGTTGAGCAAGCGCAGCCGGTAGGTGCGCGGGGTGACGGTGTGGACCGCATTCGCCGTCAGGTTGGCCAGCACGATGTCGCCCAGCCAGCCCATCATCGATTCATGCGCGTTGGGCCTGTAGACCAGCGCGCCCTGGGCGTCGAACTGCTTGTCCTGGATGACCAGCGGCAGGTCGGTCACCCCCAGCTTCAAGTCGAGCGCCGTGGCCAGTTTGCGCTGATCATCGTCATCGACCAGGAAGAAGCTTGCCAGGCCGCTATAGGCCTGCTTGGCGGTGAGCCCGTGTGCGTGGGTGTGGTACCAGTAAGTGCCACCCCGGTTGCGCACCGTGAAGTCGTAGTCGTAGCGGGCGCCGGGTGCGATGGTGTCGCTCGGATGCCCGTCCATCTTGGCCGGCGTGTGCAGGCCGTGCCAGTGAATGATGGTCGGCTCTGCCAGCGCGTTGTCCA
>JANNEX010000698.1:0-1900 GCA_031379155.1 Rubrivivax sp. | reverse complement strand
CTTGCCTGTGGCCATGCATCCCAGACAGGAGACAAGCCATGCATCCCAACTTTCGCACCCTGGCCACTTCGGTGACCCTTGCCCTGGCGGCGTTCGCGGCCCACGCCGCCGACCCCATCAAGATCGGCGTCAACGGCCCCTTCACGGGCGGTTCATCGTCCATGGGCGTGTCCATGCGCGATGGCGTGCGCCTGGCCACCGCCGAAATCAACAAGGCCGGCGGTGTGCTGGGCCGGCAAATTCTGCTCGTTGAACGTGACGACGAAGCCAAGAACGAACGCGGCGTGCAGATCGCCCAGGAGCTGATCAACAAAGAGCGCGTCGCGGCGGTGGTGGGCTACATCAACACTGGCGTGGCCCTGGCCTCACAGCGCTTCTTTCAAGAAGCCAAGATCCCGGTCATGAACAACGTGGCCACGGGTTCGCTGGTGACGCACCAGTTTGACGACCAGCCCGAGAACTACGTTTTCCGCAACTCCGCGCACGACAGCATTCAGGCTCCCATGATTGTTGAAGAGGCCGTGGTGCGCCGTGGCTTCAAGCGTGTGGCCATCCTGGCCGACTCCACCAACTACGGCCAACTCGGCCGTGCTGACCTGGAAGCCGCGCTGGCACAAAAGGGCATCAAGGCGGTGTCGGTGGACAAGTTCAACATCAAGGATGTGGACATGACGCCGCAGTTGCTCAAGGCCAAGGAAGCCGGCGCAGAAGCGGTGCTGACCTACGCCATTGGCCCAGAGCTGGCGCAGATTGCCAACGGCATGACCAAGTTGGGCTGGAAGGTGCCGATGATCGGCAGCTGGACGCTGAGCATGGCCAACTTCATCGACAACGCTGGCCCCGGCGGTGAAGGCGCGCGCATGCCGCAGACCTTCATCCAGGAGCCGACCACACCCAAGCGCCAAAGCTTCATCGTCAGCTACTTGAAGACCTTCAACCCCAAGAACAGCCGCATCGACTCGCCCGTGTCGGCAGCGCAAGGTTATGACTCCATCTACTTGTTGGCCGCCGCCATCAAACAAGCTGGCAGCACCGACGGCCCCAAGATCAAGGCCGCCCTGGAAGACCTGAAGACGCCAGTGGAAGGTGTCGTCACCACCTACACGCGGCCCTTCACCGCCAAGGACCACGAAGCCATTACCGTGAACATTCCGGTGTTCGGTGAGGTCAAGGGCGCCCGTGTGGTCTACGCCTATGAAGCCGACGCCAAGAAGGCTTCCGAGGTGCGCTTGAAGGACAGCGGCGCAAAAGGTGCGCTGGTGACGCTCAAGAAATAACACCGAAACGGTGCGGTCTGCCGGCGTGGCTTGGCCCACCCGGCGGCCTGGTTCTTTCAACCCTGAAGTGCGCCTGGCTCTGCGGCCCTGCGCTGGAGGCACTGCGCCATGCAGATCCTGACCCAACTGGTGTTCAGCGGCATTGCCCTGGGCATGATCTACGCTGTCATCGCCTTTGGCTACCAGCTGACCTTCGCCACGTCCGACACGCTGAATTTTGGCCAGGGCGACGCGCTCATGCTGGGGGCACTGGTGGCACTCACGCTGGTGGCCACGCTGGGCATGAATTACTGGCTGGCCATTCCCATCGTGTGCGTGTTTGGCGCGCTGCAAGGCGCATTTGTCGAGCGCATCGGTGTGCGCCCGGCGATCAAGATCAAGAGCGAATTCGGCTGGATCATGTCGACCATCGCGCTGGGCATCATCTTCAAGAACGTGGCTGAAAACGTGTGGGGCCGTGACGACTTGAAGTTCCCGTCGCCATTGCCTGAATCGCCCTTGCATGTGCTGGGCGCCAACGTGCTGCCGATGGAAATTCTGGTCGTTGTGGGCGCTTTAGGTTTGATGCTGGCGGTGGAGCTCTTCAACCGCTATTCCATCTATGGCCGCGCCGTGGTGGCCAC